>JBFWMJ010000013.1:0-46645 GCA_050251675.1 Sphingobium sp. | reverse complement strand
CCGATCTGCCCACAGTTCGAACTTCACCGGATTGCCCGACACAGTGGCAATGTCGAACTGGAACCCTGCCTTGTGCATATGGTGCATCGGCACCAGCGTTTCCACCGGATGATTGCCGGTGGAAAACAGCTTGCCGTTGTCCGTCGGCAGATAGCGCTCGTCCGCCGCGATCACGAGTATCCTGCGCGGGCCGGAATAGGGCGCGGGATAGTCATCCCCGTCGATATCCGCCTTTGGGCTGGTATATTCCGCCAGAGAGAAAGGGGAGGGGAAGAAAGCGTTGAACTCGGTCACGTCCTGTGTCGGTTCCTTGCTCGCCATAATGTCTGCCATCGGTAAGGCTCCCTTGTGAATGTCGATGCAGGATGAGTGCCAGAGGACCGTTCCCGGTTCCATGGAATTGCGCTGACGATGTGATTTCAGGCTTGCAGGGGACGCGCAACGGGTGCGTGTCCCATTCTGTGCCCCTGGTCGCCACGGTCTGCCACCCGTTGGCGGCAGGCGCGTTCTGACGGGCTGCCCCTTCACCCATCGCGATCCGGCGGCAAGGGCGTCGTCCCGCGACGTGAGGGCGGCGGCGGCTTGCGGCCCGGACACCGTTCCGGCGCGGGGCGGAAGGGGCGGGCGGCGGTCAGTCGGCGCCGGGCAAGGCGCGCAGCGCCTCGGGAGAGACAGGCTCGCGCACAAGCGCTTCCACCGGGCCAGGTTCTTCCAGTTCGCGCCCGCCGGTCTCTATGTCCAGATCGCGCAGCTTGCGCCCCGTCACCAGCACGCGCGCCTCGAAACTGCCGACAAAGGCATTATAGTCGGTGACCGCCCCGGTCAGGCGGTTGCCCAGCTTCTTGAGCGCGGCGGCGGCGGCGGCGAGTCGTTCATATAGCTCCTTGCCCAGCAGCCCGACCTGCCGTGCCTGATCCTGCATCCTCGCCTGTCGCCAGTGTCCGGCCAGGGTGCGGGCGAGCGGCAGGAAGGTGGCGGGACCGCAGATGATGACGCGATTCTTCGCCGCCCGTTCCCACAGGTCCATATCGGCTTCCAGCGCGGCGGTGACGAAATTGTCGCCCGGCACGTACATGATGACGAAATCGGGGGCCTTGTCGAACTGTTCCCAATAGGCCTTGCGTCCCAGCGCATCGGCATGGGTGCGCATGGCGCGGGCATGGTCGGCCATATGCGCCTCCCGCCGCGCGGGATCGACCTGGTCCACCGCGTCGAGATAGGCGACCAGCGAGCATTTGACGTCGACCACCAGTTGCTGGTCGCCCGGCAGACGGATGATGAAGTCCGGCCGCAGCCGGCCTTCCGCGCCCTCACCGTCCACCGTCACCGACACTTCCTCCCGGAAATCGACATGAGCGGACAGGCCGGCGGTTTCGATCAGATTGCGGAACTGCTGTTCGCCCCAGCGGCCGCGTGTCTTGGGCGCGGCGCGCAGGGCGTTGATCAGCTTTGCCGTCTCGTCGCGCACCTGCCCCTGGCCCAACTGGACCTGCTGCACGGCTTCGCGCAGTTCGGCATAGCTGCCGATCCGGTCCTTCTCGACCCGCTGAAGCCCCTCCTCATAGCGTTTGAGCGTGGCTTCGACCGGCGTGAGCAGCGTTTTGAGCTGCGCCTCGTTCTTTTCATTGGCCTGCGCGAAACGCTGGTCGGCGCGGTCAAGGAAGCTGCGTTGCGCTTCGCCCAGCAACTTGCCGCCAATCTCGCTGAACTGGGCCGAAAGCTGCGCCTTGGCGTCCGTGAGCGCGGTGATCTGCGCCTCGAACGCGTCAGCGCGGGCCTGTGTGTCGGATCGCAGCGCCGCCAGATCGCGCAGCGCCGCTTCCCGCTCCGCCTGCGCCGCCTCCAGACGCGCGGCCAGTGCCTCCTGCGCGGTTTCCAGCCTTTGCGCCCTGACGGCGGCTTGCGCGACGCGCTCCTGCTCGACCACCAGTTCCTGCAAGGCGGCGTTGCGCTGGCCGGTCGCCATGTCCAGCCGGCCGGTCAGCGCCGCTTTCTCCTCCAGCAGCGGCGCCATCGCCCGTCCGCGCAATATCCAGCCAACGCCAAGGCCGGCAAGCAGGGCAAGGAATGTCAGGAGGATCGGCAGGCTGTCCATCGGGTCGCTTCATGTTGGAACGAAAGGGGAACCTAGCTGTCCATCCTCCGCTTCGCAAGCGGGCTGTTCATAAAGCTGTTCCGCCGAGCCGTCATGCTGCGGCGCGATGCGCCGGTCGATGCGCGGCCATGCAACTGACGACGCCGGCGATCAGAAGCGCGAACGCCATGGCCTCCAGCGCGGTGGGCAGCCGCTGCTCCCACGCAAAGGCGTAGAGGAGCGCGAACAGGGTTTCAAACAGGATCATCTGACCGACCAGCGTCAACGGCAGCAGCCGGGCCATCCGGTTCCACAGCATATTGCCCAGGATCGACGCGATCAGCGCCACCGCGACCGATATGCCGGCCAGATGCAGCCATGACCCGGCCGCCCTGGGCGGCGCGTCCATCATCATCGCCAGCGGCAGGAGGAGAACCGCCTGCGCGCCTGTCATGACGCCGATCAGCAGGTTCCAGTCCTGTGCGGATATGTGGGTCAGTCGCGACAGGCAGCGGCTGTTGCCGACCGCGAACGCCGTCCATGCGGCCAGCGCGCCGATGGCGCAGCCAAGGCCGATCCACTGCGTGCCGTCTGCGTCGGCTGGCGCGAACGCCTGCCACCCGATGCACAACGCGCCGCCGGCGCACAGCAGCAGCGAGGGCATCAGGCGCGAAAGGCGCACCGCCCCCGATGCGCGGCTGCCGATAAGGGTGACGGTCACGGGCAGGAATCCGATCACCAGCGATGTCATCGCTATGCCGCCGGTCTGCACCGCCGTGCAGAGCAGGATATAATAAAGGGTGTTGCCGAAGAGCGCGAGCCAGGCAAGGCTGCGCCATTCGCGGCGTGCGACCCCGGCCAGCGAGGGTCGCCGGCGGCACGCCAGCAGCAGCAAGGAAACAAGGCCATAGGTCAGATAACGGCCGACCGTGAGCGCGATCGGGCCGAAACCGGGCACAAGCACCGGGGCGAGGAAGACCAGGCCCCAAAGCGCGCCGGCGCCTATCCCATACAGCAAGCCGCCGAACAGCCGGGGGGCGGCGGGCTCCCATAATGCGCTGTGTGTCACGATCATTCCCGCGAAAAGAGGAGGAGGTGACCCCTATCACCGCGCGGGCGGGGCATGCGCTCTTGATTGACGGCCCAAATGCAACAAAAACCCGGTCATGCCCCCGCGAATCCCCGCTTCATCGTCCGCGCTCGACAGTTTCGACAGGAAAATCCTGCGGATCGTGCAGCGCGACAACAAGACGCCCCAGCGCGCGATCGCCGCAGCGGTGAATCTGTCGGCCGCCGCGGTGCAGCGCCGGATCGCGGCCATGGAGCGTTCCGGGGTCATCGCCCGCAATGCGGCGCTGGTCGATCCGGCGGCGTTGTCGCTTACCATCACCGCCATTGTGGAAGTGTTCCTGCGCGACGAACGGTCGGCCAGTATCGACCGTGCCAAGGCATTGTTCCGCGCCACGCCGCAGGTGCAGCAATGCTATTATACGACGGGCGGGACCAGTTTCGTGCTGGTGATCGTCACGTCGGACATGCGGTCCTATGAAGCGCTGACGCGCACGCTTTTCTCCGACCATGAATGGGTGGCGAGCTTCCGCACGCTGGTCGCGCTGGACCGGGTAAAGGCGGACATGGCCGTCGACATTCCCTGACACATCGTTGCCCGATGGCCGGGCCGGGGACGCGCCATCCCGACGCCGTCATGGTTCGCGATAAGCATGTCTGTGTCGATACGATTGGTCCGCTTTCCCATCGCTCGCCGAAAGAAGGCGTCGACCGGTCGCTTCGCTGGAACGATCCGCGCGCATGTCGTTTTACGGGACTATGTTCGACACCGACGATCCCACACCCACCCGGCCGCATATCCTGGTCGTGGATGACGAGCCGTTGTTAAGGATGGTGCTGGTCGACCTTCTGGAAGGCGAAGGCTATGCGGTCCGGGAAGCCAGCGATGCGGCCGAAGCGCTCGCGTTGCTCAAGGCGGAGCCTGCCTTTCGGATCGTCGTCACCGACATCCAGATGCCGGGGTCGATGGACGGGCTGAGGCTCGCCCAATATATCCATGACGCCTATCCCCCCATCGCGCTGATCATCTGTTCAGGCGCCGTTTCGCCCGACCGCACGGCCCTGCCGGACCAGGCGGTCTTCATGCCAAAGCCGGTGGACAGGGCGCTCCTGATTAGCACCGTCAGGTCCATGGCCGCCTGACGGTGCCGATTGTCAGGCGCGCGCGCCGGGGCGTTCGACAGGCGCGATCATCGGAATATGAGGGAAAAGGTGGTGCCCGCCCCTTCGCGGCTTTCGACGGTGAGCGTGGCGCCCATGCGTTCCGCCAGATCCCGGCACAGCAGCAGGCCAAGGCCGCTGCCCTTCTCTCCGGCCGTTCCCGGCGTGGTGACGCGGCAGTCGATCCGAAACAGGTCGTTCATCGCGGCGGCGGACATGCCCACGCCGGTATCGCTGACCCTGATCGCGACGGACCCGTGCGCGTCCCTGCCGCACGACAAGGTGATATGGCCGCCGGGCGGGGTGAATTTGACCGCGTTCCCCAACAGGTTGCGCAGCACCGCCGTCAGCATCGCATGATGCGCCGTCACCTGCCAGCCCGCGCAGTCGAACGAGAGGGAGACGCCCTTTTCCTGCGCGGCATGGCGGCAGGCGCTGGCGGCGTCGCGACTGACGGCTTCGATATCCACCATGTCGAGGGCGACGTCGCCGCTCTCCATCTGGAGTTTCGCCCAGTCGAACAGGGTTTCCATCAGTTCATGGGCCTGGCCCGCGGCCTGACGCACGCCCTGCGCCCGCACTTCGACCTTCGCCGGGTCCTTCTGCGCGACCGCCTGGCTCAGAAAGTCGGACAGCCCGATCAGCGCCTGGAAGGGATTGCGCAGGTCATGGGCGATGATCGAGAGCAGCAGCGATTTTTGCCGGTTGAGCGCGTCCAGGGCGAGGGATTTTTCCTCCGCTTCCCGCTTGGCCTGTTCCAGCTCGCTCAGAAAAGCGCGCCGTGCCTTGGCATAGCGAATGGCGCGCGCCAGACCGGACGGGTTGAGTTCGCCCTTGCGCAGATGGTCGAGCGCGCCGGCACGCATGAGGTCGAGCGCTGTTTCGGGATTGCTCTCTCCCGTCAGGATCAGCACGGCCTGGCTGCCATGGTCGGGCGCCAGCAGGGCGGCGAGCATGGCAAAGGCATCCGCATCCGGCAGCCGGTAGTCGAGCAGAACGCAATCGAACGCCGTTTCCGCCGCCAGCGCCAGTCCCTGCGCCGCGCTGGTCGCTTCGGTCAGCCGCCATGTCAGGTCGGACGCCGACAAGGCCCGCCGGACCGACTGGCGGTCGACGTCGTCATCATCGATAAGGAGGATGTGGGTTGGTGTGGGCACGCGGGTTACTGAGGGAATTCCACGATTTTCCAATAATGCTCCAGCAGGGAGACCGCCTCCATGAAGGTGTTGGCGGGGTCCTGCTTCACGATATAGCCGGCCACATTATGGCCATAGGCGCGCGCCTTGTCCTCATCGGCCTTTGACGTCGTGATCATGAATACCACGGAGCATTTCAGATCGTCGTCGGCGCGAATGGTTTCCAGAAATTCGATGCCGTTCATGCGGGGCATGTTGAGATCGAGCAGGATGAGGTGCGGCTTGGGGAGCTTTTCATGGCCATTTTCGCCGCGCAGCATCTCCAGCGCTTCGATTCCGTCACGGGCCACCGTGATGGGGTTGGCGATGCGGCTTTTCGCGAAGGCACGCTTGAGGCCCTGAACGTCGACCTCGTCATCTTCCACGAGCAACAGATTGACGGTGGGGTTCATGCTCTGATTTCCTTTGGAACGACCGGCCAGGTGAAATGGACGACCAGCCCTCCGGTTTCGTTGTCGCTCAACCACACCTCCCCCGATTGCCGTTCGACGATCTTCCTTACAATCGCGAGGCCCATGCCGCTCCCTTCCACTTCATCGCGCGGTTTCAGCGTCTGGAACATGCCGAACACGCGCTCGCGAAACTGCTCCGGGATGCCCCCACCATTGTCGCGGACCTGGAACTCATACATGGCACCGATGGATCGCGCCTTAACATGGACAAAGCCGTGCGCGGGATCGGGATGATGTTTCACCGCATTGCTGATCAGGTTTTGCAGGATTTGCGTCAGCGCCGCTTGGGGGGCGACCACGATGGGCAGGCTCGCATCCGCTTCGATCCGAAAGCCTTCGGGCGGACTGATCAGCGCGGCCAGTTCGGTGACCAGCGCGCGGGTGTCGACTTCCCTGGTACCGGCATCGTCGCGCCCGGCCCGGGAATAGGCGAGAAGATCGCTCAGCAAGCTTTCGAGACGGCGGACGCGGCTTTTGAGCAGGTCCATGTTGGTCCTTGTCTCGCCTTCGAGCCTGTCGCCCAGATCCTCCTCGATCCAGCTCGCGAGATTTTCGATTCCACGCAGCGGCGCCTTGAGATCGTGGGACGCCACATAGGCGAATTGCTCAAGTTCCGCGTTCGATCGCTTGAGGTCGTGCGCCTGATGACGCAGCCTGTGGTCGATTTCCTTGCGGTCGGTGACATCGGTGAACAGGGCGACGACGCCGAGTATATGGCCGTCGGGTGCGCGGTGGGGCCGAAAATACCCCTCGAAGTCGCGTGTGGCGGCTTCGTCCGGCATGGTGAAGGCAAAACGGACTTCCTCCCCCGCCATGGCGGCGTCCAGTTCCTTGCCGATGCCGGGAAAGGTCCGGTCCGGGAAAAGCTGGTGGATGTTCTGCCCGGATAGCTGGGACACATCGTCGGTGATGACGCTGAACCGCCGCGCGAACTCCTCGTTGAGGAAGCCCACCTTCCACCCGGCGTCGACATAGGCGATCATCGCGGGCATGGTGTTGGCGGTGACACGCAGCAGCGATGTGCGGTCAAGTTCGATCAGACTGTTCCTGAACACCTCGACGGCGCGGGCCATCGCCCCGACCTCGTTGCGCTGGGCAAGGCTTGGTATGGAAACGGACGTGTCCCGCTGGACCAGCCGCCGCATCGTCCCTGCAAGGACCATCAGCGGGCGGGTGACATAGCGGCTCAGCGCGACGCCCGCGCCGATGCTGATGAGCACGGTGGCGATGAGCGAGGCCCATAGCGTGATACGCGCCGTTTTTTCCGCATTGGCCACGCGCTGGTTCTGTTCGATCAGCGATTGCCGTTCGCGCCGCTCGATCACCGCCAGCCGCGCGCGGAAGGTGTCGAACATCGCCTTGCCCGCACCGCTTGCCTCGATTGATCGGGCACGCCCGCGCGTGGCGGGGTAGGCCATGGCGAGAATGACGGCGGTGCCGATGTCCCGCTGCCAGGCGCGGGCAGCTTCTTCCGCTTTGGCGAAGCCCGCCTGCTGTCCCATATCCGCGCCGATCAGCTGCTTCAGGTCCGCGACCGTCCGGTCGAAAGCGGCGCGGCCCGTCGCATAGGGGGCCAGACTCGCGCGGCGGCCGGTCAGCAGATAGCCGCGAATGCCGGTTTCCTGATTGATCATCGCCGCTTCGAAAGCGTTCAGACCCGAAAGGATCTGCGCGGAACGAAAGCGCGCGGCGGTCGCCTTTTGCGATTGCGACAGGGCCCAGAGCCCGCCGCCACCGCCCAGCACCGCGATCAGGCCGACAAGCGCGATCGCGAGGCCGAGCGTGCGATTGAGACTGAACCTGTTTTCACGCATGGCTATGGCATAACCCGATTGAAGGAGAAGGTCAGCAGGACTTTGCCGTCACGGTTCAAGGTCGATCGGCCCCAGCCTGTGCCGGGCTTCCGCCAAGTCGAGTTCACGGATGAGCTTTCGCGCCGCTTCGCTGCCCAGTTCCCGTTCGCGCACCGCCTGGAATATCTGTGCGCGCTCGGCCTTTATGCCGGCCAGGCGGAGCTGGCGCTCGATCGTCTCCAGCCTGTGTCCCAGCTGCCGCCCCTCGATCGATTGTTGCCGGGCCTCGATGGTGCCGCGATAGGTGTCCATGACACGGGCAGCCGCTGCCACATAGAGGTCGGCGTCGCTCCGCCCCTTGGCAAGGGCATGCTGGGTCCTTTCGATGGCGGCGATGGCGGCGTGTGCCGCCTTGACGCGCATTTTGTCCTGTTGCGCCTGCCCGTCGTCGTCGGTGGGCATCTGAATGCCGCGCAGCAGCAGCGGCAGGCCCAGGCTGGCCGCGACCAGCGACAGGATGATCACGCCCATGGCGAGAAAGATCGCAAGATCGCGCGCCGGAAAAGGGGTGCCGTCGGTCATGGCGAGCGGCAGGGTCAGCACGCCGGCCAGCGTGATCGCGCCGCGTACCCCGGCGAAGGACATGGCGGCGACGATTCGCCAGTTGGGCGCTTTCCTCCATTCGCCGGCCCGGAACAGGGTGAGCCGCAGGGATATCCAGACCCACAGGAAGCGCAGACCGGCAAGGCCCAGGTTGATGGCGATGATGTAGACGGCGAGCCACCAGGGTTCATGATGGCCGGTCAGGCGGACGGTGTCGGCCGCGCCCGAAAGGATGGCCGGCAACTGTTCGCCCAGCAGGACAAAGATGATGCCGGTGGCGGTGAACTGGATCGTGTCCCAGACCGTCGTTCGCCGGATGCGTGTCGTTGCCGCGACTTCGCCCGTGTTTTCGACGAAACCCATGGTGAGCCCGGCGGCGACGGCCGCAAGGATGCCGGAGCAATGCAGATGTTCGGCAAGAAGATAGGAACCGAAAGGGATAAGCAGACTGATCAGGATTTGCGCGCTGTCCTCCTCCCCCAGATGGTGACTGATCCATGCCTTCGCCCGCGACACCGACCAGGTCAGGCCGACACCGACGGCGATGCCGCCCAGCGCCACCCACAGGAAATTGAGCGCCGCGTCATAGAGTGAGAAGACGCCGGTCAGCGCCGCGGCGATGGCGAAACGCAGGCAGACGAGGCCCGATGCGTCGTTGAGCAGCGATTCCCCTTCCAGTATGTGCATCATCCGTTTGGGGATGGGCACGCGCTGCGCGATCGTCGACACGGCGATCGGGTCGGTCGGCGAAACCACGGCGGCGAGCGCGACGGCCACCGCCAGCGGCATGGACGGGATCATCCAGTTGATGAACAGTCCCATGCCGACCACCGTGAAGACGACCAGGCCGAGCGCGAGGCCGATGACGGTCTTGCTGTCCTTGAACAGTTCCTCGCGCGGGATGCGCCAGCCATCCAGGAACAGCAGCGGCGGCAGGAAAAGCAGGAAGAAGATTTCCGGGTCGAGCGTCACCCGCCAGTCGGCGATCAGGCCGATCGCCGCGCCGAGGCCGATTTGGAACAACGGTCGCGGCAAGGGCAACGGCACGGCCCGCGAGACGATGCCGCTGACGATAACCGCGAGCAGCAGCACCAGCACGATGGTGATGGTTTCCAAGGACTCTTTTCCCCAGCGTGAAAGCGTTCGCTACACGTTGCGCACGATTCCGGCGCTCGGGACAAGAGTTTTTACACCGTCCGGGACCGTATCGGCGGCCCCCGGCGGCCCGCCCTAGGGTTTTGGCGCGTCGGGCTGGGTCACCGATACGATGTTGAGCGTGCGTTGGCGCCCGTCCCGGTCCGGCCAGAGGATCGCGCCGCCCTTGCGCAGGCCGATCAGACCCGCTCCGATCGGCGTCAGGATGGAAATGCGGCCGACGGAGATATCGGCGTCGGCCGGCCAGACCAGTTCGATCGTGCGGGACGCGCCGGTCGATTCGTCGATGAATTCCACCCGCGAATGCATGGTGACGATATCGGCGGGTATCCGGGCTGCGCTGTATATCTTGGCGCGGTCGATTTCGCCGAGCAGGAGCGAACTCAGCTCCGGCTGGCGTTCCTGCGCGCGTATGGCAAGGTCCGCGATGGCGTCGGCTTCGGAATCGATCATGTGGACGGGGGGGCGCACGGCACCCTTGGGCTTGGTCATGTCAGTGGCTTTCTGTGAAAATGCGCCGGGCCGGAATGGCGCGGCAATGCGGCAAGACTGTCAGTGCCGGCGTTCGTGCCCCGGGCTCAGGTCGCGGAGCGCCGGAACCCGGGGCGGGGTGCCCGCCACGCGCTGGCCCGCGTGGTGATGATTCCGGAGGAAGATGTTCCGTGCTGGCATAATCGGGTGATCATGTCCTGCCTCCCCGCTAACGTCAACGACCGCGTGTGGATTGGAGAGAAATAGCGTGTCCCGGTGGCGCGGGGCGAAGGGTTTGGATGGAGACAATCGGTGCACGGCCTGCTACGCGCGCGGCATGGCATCGCTTTTTTCCTGGAGACGGCCCGAGTTCGCGATTGATTTCGGGACCGCCAATCTTCGCGTGATCGGGCGTGAGGAGGGCATTCTTCTCGACGAACCGTCGGTGTGCTGCTTCGCCGATCTCGACAGCGTCCCCACCCTTTATGCCGCCGGCGCGTCGGCGCGGGCGATGGTCGATCGCACGCCCGCCAGCCTGCTGATCAAGCGGCCGCTGGGCCGTGGCGTGCTTCAGGACATCGGCGCGGCGACGCAATTGCTGCACTATGCTGTTTCCAAGGCATGTGGTCGCCGGCGACTGGGCGCGCCGCATGTCATCATCGGCGTGCCTGCGGACGCCACCCAGGCGGAACGCAGCGCCCTGATGACCGCGGCGGGTGACGCCGGTCTGGGTTCGGTGCGCCTCGTCGCCGAACCGATGGCGGCGGCGATCGGCGCCGGAATTGCGGTCGATGCGCCCAGCGGGACGATGATCGTCGAATGCGGCGCCGGCACGACCGAGGTGGCGGTGCTCTCGCTCGGGGGACTATGCGTCACCCGGACGGTGCGGGTCGGCGGCGCGTCGTTCGACAAGGCGATTTCGGATCACCTCCATTTCAGGCACAAATTCCTGATCGGCGACCTGACCGCCGAACGGATCAAGCTGGATTATGCGGGTCGGCGGCAGGCCGATGCGGCGGAAGAGGGGACCATCGACGTCAGGGGACGCGACATGGCGAACCAGTTGCCGATGGGCATGGCGCTGCCGCTGGCGGAGATCGACCGCATAGCCGAGAAGCATTTCCGGCAGATCGTCGATGCCGTGCGGGACGCCCTCAACGACACGCCGCCGGAACTCAGCCAGGATATCCATGACCGGGGCATCATCCTGACGGGCGGCGGCGCCATGACGCCGTTGCTGGGCACCATGCTGGAAGAGGCTAGCGGCCTGCCCGTCACCGTCGCCGCCGAACCGGCCCTGTGCGTCGCGCAGGGGCTGCACCACATGTTGCGTGCCCGCGCCGCCGATTGATGTGCCCGGCCCTTTGCGGGTCAGGCCGGCCGGCGGTCAGAACGGGAACGCAAAACGGATAGCGATGATGGAAACGACGAAGGCGATGACGTTCATCGGCATCCCGATGCGGATGAAATCCATATAGCGATAGCCCCCCATCTGGTAGACGATGACGTTGGTCTGGTAACCGAACGGCGTGGCGAACGATGCGCCGGCCGCCATCATGACGGCGACCAGGAAGGGACGGGGGCTGACGGCCATGCTTTCCGCCAGCGCCACCGCCACAGGTGTCATCAGCACCGCGACGGTCGCATTGGACAGGAGTTCGGTGATGATGGACGTCAGCAGATAGAGGGCGATCAGCGCGATTAGCGGATTGACGCCATTGACGCTTGATATCAGGAGGTTGGAAGAGGCGGCCGCCAATCCGCTTTTCTCCATCGCGATGCCGATGACCACCATGCCCGCGATCAGGATCAGTATTTGCGGGCGCAGGCCGTTATACGCTTCGTCGGCGGTGAGGACGCGCAGCAGGATAAGCAGGACCGCGCCGGCGAACGTCGTCGCGGCGATGGGGGCGACGCCCATTGCCGCCATCGCCACTGCGGCGACGAAAACCAGCAGCGCGACGATGGCCTTAACTGGCTGAAGCGGCCTTTTCACCGTGAAAAGGCCCAGATTGCCGACCTGTGCGCCGTAGAGATGCGGATCGTCGTCGGGCGCGGTTGTCCTGGCCGGTGTTTCTTCCGCCTCATGACGGCGGCCGAGCAGGCGCCCGCTGAAGAGGAACAGATACAGGCCCCCCGCCAGCGCGACGGGCACACCGACCGGCGTGATTTCAAAAATGCCGAAACGCGGCTGTCCCGCCACGCTTGCCATATCGTCCACGAGCAGGTTGGTCGACGTGCCGATCAGGGTGCAGCAGCCGGTCAGGATGGTGATATAGGACAGGGGGATCAGGAAACGCTGCGGTGACAGGTTCAGCGCGGTTGCCACATCCCGCACCACGGGCGCGACCAGCACCACGATCGGCGTGGAATTGAGGAAGCAGGAAACCGACCCGACCATCGTCAGCAACAGCCACAGTCCCATCGCACCCATGCGTTTGCACAGTGCGACGGCGCGCGCGATCGCGGCATCGAGCAGGCCCGACAGTTCCAGCGCATAGGCAATGACGAACAGTGACGCGAGCGCAATGATCGCGGGGCTGGCGAACGCCCCCTGTACGTCGACCGGACGGACCACGCCCGTCATCAACAGCGTCGCGGCCCCGGAAAGGGCGACCACATCGGCGCGCACCTTGTCCCAGATGAGCGCCGCAACAACGGCAGCCAGCACGAGAAGCGTCAGGATCTGGTCCGTCGACATGCGCCGCGAGCGTTGGACACCCCTCGTCGTCATGTCAACATGGGAAGGGGGATGCCGATTTCGGTCTGGAGTGTGCGCCGGACTTCGCTATCATCGCCGTCATGGCTGAACCCAGTGTCAGAACCAGTCGCCTTGCATTGGCCGGAGCGTTCCTTGCCGTCGCCGTCATCGGCGGCGCCGGCTTCTTCGCGGGTCGGACCACGGCGCCGTCGCCGGCACCGCCGGCCGCCCCCGTGCCCCGGATCGATGTCCCGCCGCCGGTGCCGACGGAGTCGGGCGCCGCGCTCGAACGGGGCGATATCCTGCTGCTGGCACATCAGGCGGCCGATGCGTTCGCGTCGGGTGCCGCTGTGCCGGAGAATGTGACACGGGCCGGCGGACGGCGTTTCGACCTCGTCATCCCCTTTGGCTGTTCAGGGCCGAGCGATGCCGCGAGCGGGCGGGGGATGCGGTGGCAATATGATGCGGAGCAGCAGACGCTCCGCGCCTCGGCCGTTCCGGCGACCTGGTCAGCCGCCGACTGGGGGCTGGAGGGGCACGATGAAGCACCCGCCGCGCGAGGGTTCTGGATCACCCGACCCTGGTCGAGCAGTGGTAACTGCCCTGCCAATGCCGGCACGCCGTTTCCAGAAGGCGCGGACGCCATCGCCTTGCCCGGCCAGACGCTGGCCATCGTGCAATTCCTGGCCGACGGGCATCGTTCCGGCTGGCGCGGCGACCGCCCGTTCGACGTGGTGCAACGGATGACGGCGGATCGCTTCGCCGACCGGCAATGGCTGCGGCTGCGCGTGAAGGGGCGTATCGACGGAGGACGTCAGGGCGGCTCGGTGCGCTGTGTCCAGCCTGGCGGCATGGATCAGCGGCCCATGTGCGCTGTGATGGTCCAGATGGAGGAGGTGCGGATCGAATTACCGGAGTCGGGGACGGGTCCGGCTTCCTCCGACGTGCTGGGAACCTGGTCGGTGGATCAGCCCCGTTAGACAGCAGCCAGCCCGGCCCCTGCAAACAAAGGTCGCATCGACTTTCAGTCCTGATCGCCAGATGGTGTTTTTCCGCGCTTCCGTTGCTCACCAGCGGTGATCAGGCCGCGCCCCAGGTCACGAAAAACCACCATTTCCGTCATGCCATCTTCTGAATGTCGATCCGTCTCAGGCTTCAGCCCATCATTTCCAGCGCGCGGCCGACGGCGGCGATGCCTTCGGGCGCGGCGGCAAAGCCCATATGGGTGCAATCCACCTCGATCGCCTTGTCCCGTTCGCCCGCCCGTCCCTGGGCGCAGGCGGGAAGGACCACCCCGTCGCGGCGGGACCACAGGGCGATCGTCGGCACCGGCGGTTTTTCTTCGCGCGTACAGGGAAAGGGCGGGCGATCGACCGGACATCCCGACACCAGCTGATAGAGCCGCCAGGCATGGTTGGCGCGCGGATCACCCGAAAAGGGCGTACCCATGGTGACGACCCCGCTGACCTTATGGCGTGCGACCTTGGCATATTCGCGGGCGAACAGGCCGCCCAGGCTCCAGCCGACCAGCGTGACCGGCGCGCCGCTGCCCTGCCGGATCGCATCGACCCGTTCGTCGATCCGCTCCAGACTGTCGGCCCGTGGCCCGAAATTGCGCCCCATGCCCCAGCTATGGGCGTCGAACCCCGCGTCGTTCAGCACGATCCGCAATGCCTCCATCCGCGTCTCCGACGCCAGCAGGCCGGGGATCAGAAGAATGTGGCGACCGTCGCCCCGCATGGCTTTCGCCAGATCAGGCGCGCGCGCCCGCGTCCGCGCCAGATCGAAGGGCAGCGCCATATTGCCCAGCAGATGCGACAGCGGCGGCACGGCCTGCGCGCGCGGTCCCGGTGTGAACCGGTCTTTCCAGAAGGTCGCGAGGGCGGCGTAAGGCGGCACGAAGAATCGTCACTTTCACAGTCGAAAAGATGACGTTATCGTGACATGTCCGGCCGCGTCCAGTCCGTTCGTCGCATGTGCGGCCCGATCGGGCGCAACCATGCCGGTCCGGCCGCACCCATCGCCGCGGACGAGCGATCAGGGGGCGAGCGGCGAGGTTTGCGACACGGACACCCCATCGGCCGCGCGCAATTGTCGGGGTTCCAGTATCGCCGCCGTTTCGATCAGGTCGAGCGCGCGGCGCGCCTCGATATACCGGCGGGCAAGCTGCATCCACCGCTCGGCCGCGGTCTGGCCCGGCATCTGTTCCACTTGCGCCAGCGCCGCCGCCACGCGGCCGCTGTCGATATAATGCAGCGCGCGGTCGAACGCGGCTCGCGGCTGGGGCGAGGGTGTCGATGCCTTGCGGATGGTGACCAGCGCGCGGGCTTCATGTTCCAGCGCACGCCACCAGCTGCTGTCAGGCGGCGGGGTCATGACCCGATGGGAAATGTCCAGCAGGCCGGCGCGCAGATCGGCGAGGGTGATCGGTTCGCGCGCGGCGTTGATGATGGTCGCGACGGCGCGCGGCTGGCCCTGACCGAAGCGAAGCCGCAACTGCCCCTCGACATAGCCGAGCGGGGTGCCGCTATCCAGCGCGCGCCGTGCGGCAAAGGCGACCAGCAGCCCTTCGGCCCGCGCCGCATTGCCCGACGCCGCCTGCGCCTCGACCGTGATGCGGTTCAGCCGTTCTTCCAGTTGCGCCACCCGGTCGTCGAGCATGGTCGCCCTGTCGGCTGTCAACGGTCGCAGGGGCTGGGGGGCGGGAGGCGGGCCGGCCGGCACGGCACGGCGCGGCGGTTCCGCCGCCGGGTCGTCGCGCCAGCGATCCAGATAGGGTAGCGCCAGCACGGTCGCGGCGATGCCCAGGATGAAGGGCAGCGCCAGCAGCGCCAGGACCAGCCATGGATTGCGCCGGCGCGGCGGCGCAATGCTGACGCCGGCTGCTTCCTCCTCGCCGCTCATTGGGGGCCTTTCTTCCATAAGGGGCGGATTATTCGCACAATCGGATGGCGAGGACCAGCATTGCCTCGTCACGGGGCTGGTCTACCGCATGGGCACCGGCCCAGCCGGTGCCTGCCGCTGTTCGCGCGGCATCGCTGATGGCCACGATGTGCAGGTGCGCGCGCGTTCGCGGATCGGTGAGCCGGGCCAGCCTGGCGCCCGCGCGGGCCGAATGGACCAGCAGCACCGCGCCAGCGGGAAAGGGCGGCAGGGACGACGCGATTTCGTCCATGGTATAGACGGGGACGCGACGGACATGCAGCGGCCCGCGCTCGAACGGCGCGACGACGCTGCCCGACAGGTGAAGCAGGCGGCGATGGCCGTCGGCGGCGATCCGCGCGGCGATCATGGTGCCGTCGTCATCCCCCACCGCCACCGGCGTCAGGCCGTGGTCCGCCATCGCCGCCGCCGTCGCCGGTCCGACCGCATAAGCGGGCAGGGCGCGGTAGCGCGCCAGATCCGGTCCCGCCATCCGTGCCGCCTGCGCGCTGGTCATCAGCAGCGCGTCGAACAGGGCGGGGTCCGGTGGGGTCCATCCCAGCGCGCGCGCGGCGAACAGCGGAACGCATTGCGCGGCAAGGCCCATTTCGGCCGCCCGCGCCGCCGTCCTGCCCGCGCCAGGCTCCGGCCGCAGGATGACGAGCGGCCTCATGCGTCGAACAGGGCGCGCAGGGCCGGGCTGGCGCGGGCCAGAAGGTCGCGTCCCAGCGCCATCGCCGCTTCGTCATCGCCGCGCGCCACCTGCCGCCGGTCGCCCACGCATTCCTGTCCGTCAGGACGCAATATCTCCGCGCGCAGATCGATGCCGTCGCCCGCGATCCGCGCGAGCGCCGCGATCGGGGAACGGCATGTGCCGCCCAGCCCGCGCAGCACGGCCCGTTCCGCCATGACGCAATCGGCCGTGTCGGCATCGCTGATGGGGGCCAGCCAGTCCAGCACGGCCCGGTTGTCGCCCAGCGCTTCGATGCCGACCGCGCCCTGCGCCGGAGCGGGCAGCATGATATGCTCATCGATCGTCACGCCGACATCCGCCTGCCCCAGCCGGTCCAGCCCGGCCGCCGCCAGCAGCGTGGCGTCGACCTCCCCCGCCGCCAGCCGCGCCTGCCGCCGCGCGACATTGCCGCGCAACAGCACGATGCGCGCGTCGGGTCGCGCCCGCAGCACCTGCGCGGCGCGGCGCGGCGAACTGGTGCCCACGACCGGCGCATCGGGCAGGGCGTCGAAATCGCGCGCGCCCAGCAGCCGGTCGCGCACGTCGGCGCGCGGCAGTATCGCGGCGATGCGGATTGCATCGGGGCGGATCGTTTCGACATCCTTCATCGAATGGACCGCGAAATCGATCGTCCCGTCGAACAGGGCGCGGTCCAGTTCCTTGGTCCACAGCGCCTTGCCGCCGATGTCGGCGAGGGCGCGGTCCTGGATACGGTCGCCGCTGGTCTGGACGGTGACGATCTCGATCGCGTCCGCGCCCCAGCCATGGCGCGCGCGCAGGGCGGCGATGGCCATCCGTGCCTGCGCCAGCGCCAGCGGCGATCCACGGGTTCCCAGCCGGAGCGGCCGGTCGGGACGCGACGGAGCGGGACCGGATGGAGGAGGAGTGGAAGGGGATGTCATATGCGGCTTGCTCTAATCATCGCGGACATTAGATGGAAGCGGCAATGACGATCATCCTCGGCCTGGAATCAAGCTGCGATGAAACCGCGGCGGCGCTGGTGACGGCCGATGGGGACGTACTGGCCCATCGCCTTGCCACGCAGGAGGAGGCGCATCGCCCCTTTGGCGGCGTCGTGCCGGAAATCGCGGCGCGTGCCCATGTCGAGGCGCTCGCGCCGCTGGTGGCGGCGGCGCTGGACGATGCGGGGCTGGCGCTGGATGATGTCGACGTCATCGCCGCGACCGCCGGGCCCGGCCTGATCGGCGGGGTGATGGTGGGGCTGGTGACCGGCAAGGCGCTGTCGCATGCGGCGGGCAAGCCGCTGGTCGCCGTCAATCATCTGGAAGGCCACGCCCTCTCGCCGCGTCTCGCCGACCGGACCCTTGCCTTTCCCTATTTGCTGCTGCTTGTGTCGGGCGGCCATTGCCAGTTGCTGCGGGTGGAGGGGGTCGGCCGCTATCGGCGGCTGGCCACGACGATCGACGATGCGGCGGGCGAGGCGTTCGACAAGACCGCCAAGCTGCTGGGCCTCGGCTTTCCCGGCGGACCGGCGGTGGAGCAGGCCGCCGCGCGCGGTTCCCCCGGATCGGTGCCGCTGCCGCGTCCGCTGGTCGGATCGGACGAACCGCATTTTTCCTTCGCGGGTCTCAAGAGCGCGGTGATGCGCGCGGCGCAGGCAGGCGGTTTCAGCGCCGACGATATCGCCGCCAGTTTCCAGCAGGCGGTGATCGACTGCCTGATCGATCGCACGCGGCGCGCCCTGACGGTCAGCGACGGTGTCACCGCGCTGGTGGTGGCGGGCGGGGTGGCGGCCAACGCATCGGTCCGGGCCGCGCTGACCGCGCTGGCGGGTGAGTTCGGCCTGCCCTTCGTCGCGCCGCCGCCCTGGCTGTGCACCGACAATGCGGCGATGATCGCCTGGGCGGGGGCGGAACGCCATGCCGCCGGTCTGGTCGACGACCTGTCGATTCCCGCCCGCCCGCGCTGGCCGCTGGACCCCGACGCGGAAAAGGCGCGCGGCGCCGGAGTGAAGGCATGACGGATACAGGCATGAAGGCAGGGGTGATCGGCGGCGGTGCCTGGGGCACGGCGCTGGCGCAATTGCTGGCGCAGGACGGGCAACCGGTGCGCCTGTGGGCGCTGGAGCCGGAGGTGGTGGACGCCGTCAACGGCCGCCATCTCAACCCCCTCTATCTGCCCGACGTGCCGCTCAGCCCCGCTATCCGAGCCACCGGGGCGATGCCCGACCTGGCCGATTGCGACATGGTGCTGGTGGTAAGCCCGGCCCAGCATCTGCGCGCCGTGGTGGCGCAGGCGCCAGCCGGCGTGCCGCTGGTGCTGTGTTCCAAGGGGATAGAAGCGGGGTCGGGCCTGCTGATGTCCGAAGTCGCGGCGCAGGTCCGGCCCGATGCGCCGGTCGCCGTGCTGTCCGGCCCGACGTTCGCGCATGAAGTGGCGCGCGGTTTGCCCACGGCGATCACCCTTGCCTGCGACGACCGCGATCTGGGTCGGCGGCTGGCGGCGCGAATCGCGCGGCCGGCGTTCCGCCCCTATCTGTCGGATGATGTGGTGGGCGCGGAAATCGGCGGTGCGGTCAAAAATGTCCTGGCCATTGCCTGCGGCGTGGCGGACGGCGCGGGGCTGGGTTTCAACGCCCGCGCCGCGTTGATCAGCCGGGGTTTCGCCGAAATGACCCGCTTCGGGCTGGCGCGGGGCGCGCGCGCGGAAACGCTGGCCGGGCTTTCCGGTCTGGGCGACCTCGTCCTCACCTGCTCGTCCACCGATTCGCGCAATTTCTCGCTTGGCAAGGGGCTGGGTGAGGGACAGCCCGCGCGCGACCTTATGGCCGGTCGCCGGACGGTGGCGGAAGGGGCCTTCACCGCCCCGGTCCTGGCCGCCGCGGCGCGCGACGTGGGCGTGGACATGCCGGTCGTGGACGCCGTGTGCGCGCTGCTGGACGACGCCATGCCGCTGGACGCGGTGATCGACGCGTTGCTGGCGCGTCCGTTGCGTCCCGAATGATGCGCCCGGAATAAACCGTCGCCCTGCCCATGATTATTGCCTATCGTCCGGCGCGGACACCATATGATGAAAGAAGGGGGCGATAACCCTTTGGCGACGAAGGCACCCCCTACGGGACCTGAAGAGGATATCGCCGCTCTGGCGCAGGGCGGGCGGACCAATATATTGGGTTTCCTGCTGCGGCTCGCCGCGCGCCTGCCGTTCCTGTTCATCGCCGGCCGCGTCTATGGCGCCGAAGCGCTGGGCCGGTTCGCCTATGCCGTTCTGGTCGTGGAATTTGCCGCGCAGCTCGCCACGCTTGGCCTCAAACGCGGTCTTGCCGGCGCCTTGTCCCAGACGCAGCGGCCGCACAGCCATGTCGTGACCGAGGCGATGGTCGTGACGCTGCTCGCCGCGCTGGCGGCGGCGGGGCTGCTGATCGTCTTTCCGCAGGCCATGTTCCCCAACAGCGCGATCAACGGGCTGGACCGGCTGCTTGCCCTGATCGTCATCGCGGTGGCGATGTCGGACGTCGCGCTCGCCGCCTGCGCCTATCGGTTCGATGTCGGGGCGACGGTGCGGGCGCGTTCGATCATCGAACCATGGGCGATCAGCATCGGGGCCTTCGTCTTCGCCTTCTATTCGACGCGCGACGGTCTGATCCTTGCCTATGTCCTTTCGATGGTCGCCGCCCTGATCGCATCGATCGTGCCGATGGCGCGCCATTACGGCCTGCCGCGCGGCTGGCGGCCCGATCCGGGCCGGCTGTGGCGGCTGGCGCGGCGCAACCTGCCGCTGGCCGCCGCCGACGGGGTGGAATGGGGATCGCGCCGGCTGGATCTGGCAATATTGGGGTTGTTCGTCAGTCCGGCGACGGTCGGCATATATTATGTGGCACAGCAGGTCGCGTCGCTGCCGCAGAAGCTGAAAACCAGTTTCGATCCCATTCTGGGGCCCGTCATCACCCGCAACCTGTCCGAAGGCAATTTGTCCGCGATCGCGCGGCAGGTGAGCCAGGCGGGGTTCTGGATCATCGCCGCGCAGGCCGGGATCGCGCTGGCGCTCGGCATTCCGGGGGAGGCGGTGATGGGGCTGGTCGGTCCGCATTTCGTCAGCGGCACCGGCGCGCTCGCCTTCCTGCTGCTGGCCGAAGTGGTGGCGGCGACCGCCGTCGTCAGCGAATCGGCGCTGGTCTATATCGCGCGGCACCGCAATCTGATCATTTCGCTGTTCATGATCGCCTTGCAGGGCGCGCTCAGTTTCGCGTTCATCCTTGCCGCGCGGCATATGGGCCTCAGCGAAGCGGCGATCGCCGCCGCGCCTGCCCTGGCGCTGTGCATCGCGCTGGGGGTGGGGGCGGTGATCAAGGCGCGTCTGCTGTCCCGGCTGCTGTCCGCGCGGGTCAATGCCTGGCGTTGGCCGTTGCTGAGCGCGGTGGGCGCGGGCGGCGTCGTCGGCGCGGCGTTCGTGGCGCTGCCGCCCCAGCTGGAATGGATGGAGCTCGTCTTTGGCGTGGGCGCGATATTGATCGCCTATGGCGCCGTCATATGGCGCTGGGGCTTTGGTCCCGACGACCGCGCGCTGTTCCGCAGGACGTCGCCGCGCTGATCCGTCCGCGCGTTACGCGAACAGCCGGGCGCGGATCAGGTTCAGGTCCGCTTCGGGTCGCGCGCCGAAATGAGAAATGACCTCGGCCGCCGCGGCCGCGCCCAGCCGCAGGCAATCGCCGATCGCCAGCCCGTCCATATGCGCTGCCAGGAACCCTGCGGCGAACAGGTCGCCCGCGCCGGTGGTGTCGATCACCTGATCGACGGAGGCGGCAGGCGCCTCATGCCGCTGACCGCCGGCCACGGCGATCGCGCCCTTTTCACTGCGCGTCGACACCAGCAGGGGCACGCGCGGCGCGATAGCCGCGACCGCTGCGTCGAACCCCTCGATCTGCGCCAATGACTGAACTTCCGCTTCGTTGGAAAACAGGATGTCGATCAGGCCCCGGTCGATCAGGTCGATGAAATCGGCGCGATGCCGGTCGATGACGAACGTGTCGGACAGGGTGAAGGCGACCTTGCGCCCCGCCGCGCGCGCGGCCTCGATCGCGCCGCGCATGGCCGCGCGGGGCTGTTCGGGGTCCCACAAATAGCCTTCCAGATACAGGATGCCGGCCGACTGGATCACGGCGCTGTCCACCGCGCTGGCCGGCAGGAACTGTGACGCGCCCAGAAAAGTGTTCATCGTGCGCTGCGCATCGGGCGTGACGAGGATCAGGCAGCGTGCCGTTGGCGGCTCAGCGGTCAGGGGCGGTGTGTCGAAACTGATGCCAAGCGCGCGGATGTCATGCGCGAACACGCCGCCCAGCTGGTCGTCGCATACCTGGCCGATGAAGGCGCAGGATTTGCCCAGCGCCGCCAGTCCCGCCAGCGTGTTCGCCGCCGATCCGCCGCTGATTTCCACGCCGGGGCCCATGTCCGCATAGAGGCTTTCCGCCATCGTCGCGTCGATAAGCTGCATGCCGCCCTTGGCCAGGGCGTGCCGGGCCAGAAAGGCGTCGTCGCTGCGGGCAAGGACGTCGACGATGGCGTTGCCGATGGCGATGACGTCGAACGTGGGGGCAATGATTGTCACAAGGGCTCCATTCGGGCGGGAAAGCCAGGATCTGGCAAAGGCAGCCGGTCTGTATCGGCACGGCGGATGCGGCGCAACGGTGCGATCGTCCCTGTATCCGCGCCACGGACCGGCGCTTCGTGCCGGGGCTGCGTCAGTCCTCGGCGCCGCGTCGCCAATGTCCTGCTGCCACATCCATCGGCGTGATTGTTGTCGACAGGCGGCGGAACGCGCGCCAAGCTGTCATGACAAAGAGCGAGAGGGAGGATGCGGGATGTCGGGAGCGGCGCGCTCGTTATTCGTGTTTGGCTGCTATATGCTGGCGGTGGGGATGGCGATGCTGTTCGCGCCCAACCTGATCCTGTCGGTTGTGGGATTGCCGCCCGACCATGGGGTGTGGATCCATCTGGTCGGGCTGCTGGCGCTCTATATCGGCATATATGACCTTGCCGCCGCGCGGCAGGAAGCGCGGCTGACCATCCGCCTGTCGGTGCCGATGCGCGGTGCAGTGCCGTTCGTGTTCGCCGCGTTCATCCTGGCGGGCCTGTCGGACTGGCCGCTGATGCTGTTCGGCGCGATCGACCTGATCGGCGCGGGCTGGACCTGGGCCGAACTGCGGCGCGAGCGGGCCGGCGCCGCCCGCTAAAGCAGGATGACCGTCTTGCCGACCGCGCCGCGATCGCTCATGCGGGCGATGGCGGCGGGCGCTTCGGCCAGAGGAAAGCGGCCGGAGATCAGCGGTTTGATCTTCCCCTCGGTCCAGAAGCGCATGAGCATGTTCATCTCTTCGTGGAAGCGCGCCGTGTTGCGCTCCGCCCAGGCGCCCCAGAACACGCCGACGATGCTGCACGCCTTGAGGAGCGCGAGGTTGAGGGCGATCTTCGGTATGCCGGCGGTGAAGCCGATTACCGCATAGCGCCCCTCCCACGCGATGGCGCGCAACGCCGGATCGGCATAATCGCCGCCGACCGGATCGTACACGACCTCGAAACCGCCGGGGGCGGCGGCCTTGAACTGTCCGGCGAGCGCTTTCGACGCGGCCTGATCCAGCGGGCCGCTTGGATAGATGATGGTCTCGTCCGCGCCGACTTTCCGGGCGGTTTGCGCCTTTTCCTCCGAAGAAACAGCCGCGACGACGCGCGCGCCCAGCGCCTTGCCCAGTTCGATCGCGGAAATGCCGATCCCGCCCGCTGCGCCAAGCACCAGCATGGTGTCGCCCGCCTTCAATTCGGCGCGGTCCAGCAGGCCGTGGATGGTGGTGCCATAGGTGAAGATCAGCGAGGCCGCCTCGTCAAAGGGCATGGCGTCGGGGATGGCGAAGCTCATCGCGGCGGGAACGGCGACCAGTTCGGCCATCCCGCCCCAACCGCTGAGCGCCAGGACGCGATCGCCGACCCTGAACCTGTCGACACCTTCGCCCACGGCCTCCACCGTGCCGGCCAGTTCGCCGCCCGGCGCGAAGGGGCGCGGCGGACGGGTCTGGTAGCGGTCCTCGATCATCAGCGCGTCGGGGTAGTTGAGCGACACCGCGGCCACCCGGACGACGATCTGCCCCGCGCCGGCCTGCGGCGGCGGCAATTCGCCGATCTTCAGGGTTTCGGGGCCTCCGGCCTCATGGCTGAGCAGTGCCTTCATCCGTCCATCCTCCCTTGTGCCTCTCTGGTCGACGCGTCTTGTCGCGGCAGAGGGGAAGGTCTGTCAACGCCTTTGCTGCAATATGGTATTTTAGGACCGATCGGCGTTCGGATGTCGCCCTCTCCCTGTAGCGACCGGTTCTAGGCCAGCCCCGCTTCCCGCGCCATGCGGGAGATCGCATTGTCGGTCGGGATATCCGGCCCCAGACGGAACACGCCGCTGGCCCGGGCCAAGACGACGCCGCGGCAACTGGCGACGCCATGCATGAACACCATGTTGCGGGTACGGCGGACGACGTCGGCGCGGGTGACGACCCAGTCGCCGATCAGCGGCGCGCCGACATAATCGATCGACAGGCTGATCGTCAGCAGGAAGCGGTCGACGACCCGCGCCTGCACCCGGCCGGCGACCGCCAGTTCGGTGTCCAGTAAAGTCGCAAGAGCGCCGCCATGGCAGGCGCCGTTCGGGTTGCAGTGGCGCGGTTCCACCTCAAAAGCCAGGCGGACGAGACCTTCGTCCAGACAGATATGATAGGGGCCGACCTGATCGACGAAGCCGTCCGTGTCGGGCAGCGGCGCGAAAGTGTTGCGCGCAGGTTCCGTTTCCCGGCGTTGGAAGCCGGCCCATTCGTCATTCACGTCCTATATTCCCCTGATGATGGCGCCACCTGGCGCGCCCTATAGTGTTGCATCGCACAAGGCGAGAGTGTCGTCGTGCGTCGCGCCGTGACTCGAGACCCGCGCTTGACCGGCGGGCTCGGCGCCATATGGTCGACGGTGGAGAAGGATGTCCATGATTCGGACTATGATATCGCCCGTGTGGTTCGTCACCGGCTGTTCGACCGGGCTTGGCCGCGCGCTGTCGCGGGCCGTGGTGGCGCGCGGTGACCGTCTGGTCGCGACGGCGCGCGACGCGCGGTCTGTTGCCGATCTCGCCGCGTCAGCACCGGACCGGGTGCTGGCGGTGTCGCTCGACGTGACCGATCACCGCGCGGTGGTCGACGCCGTGGCGGCGGCGCGCGCGCGGTTCGGACGGATCGATGTGCTGGTGAACAATGCCGGTTACGGCTATCTGGCCGCCGCCGAAGAGGGGGAGGCGCACGAGATCGCCGCGTTGTTCGCGACCAATGTGTTCGGCCTGTTCGACCTGACCCGCGCGGTGCTGCCGATGATGCGCGAAACAGGCGCCGGCCATGTCATCAACATATCGTCGATCGCCGGCATCGTCGGCACGCCGGGCGCGGGCTATTATGCGGCGAGCAAGTTCGCGGTCGAGGGCTTTACCGAAGCGCTGGCGAAGGAGATCGCGCCGCTCGGGCTGCATGCCACGGTGGTCGCGCCCGGCGCGTTCCGCACCGACTGGGCGGGACGGTCGCTGCGGCAGGCGCGCGGGCGCATCGATGCCTATGCCGGGACAGCCGGGCGGCGGCGGCGGGAAATTCCCGCCAGCGACGGGCACCGGCCGGGCGATCCGGCGCGCGCGGCGCAGGCCATTATCGCGCTGACGCAGGCGCCGGACCCGCCGGTGCATCTGGTGCTGGGCCGCGCGGCGGTTGTTTCGGCGCGCGCCAAGATGGCGGCGCTGTCCGGCGAGATCGACCAGTGGGAAGACCGCAGCGTGGCGGTGGACTTCCCCGAAGCGGACGGGGGCTGACCGGTGGGCCTGCTTGCGGGAAAGGTCGCTCTGGTGACGGGCGCGACCAGCGGCATAGGCGAAGCCGTGGCGCATGGCTTCGCGCGCGAAGGTGCGCGGATGATGCTTGCCGGGCGTCGCGCTGAACTGGGCGAAGCGGTGGCGGCGCGCATTCGGGACGACGGCGGGGAGGCGGTCTTCGTCCGTGCCGACATTTCCAGGGCTGGCGACGTCGCTGCCATGATGGCCGCGGCGGTCGATCGGTTCGGGGGCATCGATATCGCGGTCAACAATGCGGGGGCGGGCGCCGCCAGCGCGCGTTTCGCGAAGCTTTCCGAGGCCGATTACGACCGGCTGTTCAATGTCAATGTGCGCGGCACGTTCCTGTGCATGCAGGCTGAACTGGCGCAGATGGTGGCGCAGGGACGCGGCGGGGCGATCGTGAACGTGACGTCGCTGGCCGCCCATGTCGCCATGCCGAACGCGGCGATCTACACCGCGTCCAAGCATGCGATATTGGGTTTCACCAAGGCGGCGGCGGTCGACCATGGGCGCGATGGGATTCGTGTCAACGCGCTGTCGCCCGGCGCGGTATCCACGGCGATGGGCGACGGCTGGGCGCCCGGTGCGGACGTGACGCCGATGCTGAACCGCATCGCGCTGGGCGGCCGCTATGCGCAGGCGCAGGACATGGTCGGCACTGCGATCTATCTGGCGTCGGATTTGGCGCGTTTCACCACGGGGACGGCGGTGATCGCGGATGGAGGGTTTCTGGCCTGGTGACCGGCGCCATGACGATCGGGCCCATGACCAAGACGCGACGAGAAGAAACGATAAGCAAGGCGCCGCAGAGCGCAGGGAGAACAGGATGCTTGAACCGCCCGTGATCGACATCGATCCCTATTCCAGGGAGGTGATCCCCGACCCCTATCCGTTTCATGAACGCCTGCGCGAAACGGCGCCCGTGGTGCGGATCGCCAGACATGGCATCTATGCGACGGGCCGGTTCGACGAAGTGGCGACGGTGATTCAGGACTATGACCGTTTCATGGTCAGCGCCGGCATCGGCATAGCCGACAATCGCAAGCCGGGGTCCTGGCGGCAGCCCGGTGGCATATTGGAGCATGATCCGCCGGCGCACACGCAATTGCGGTCCGCGCTCGGCCGTATCCTGTCGCCCGCGGTGTTGCGGTCCTGGCAGGAGCGGTTCGTGCGCGGCGCGAAAGAGATCGTCGACCGCGCCATCGATCTTTCACGCGGCGGAGGTGAAGTCGACGGCGTCGACGATGTAGCCGAGGCTTTCGTCATGACGGTGTTTCCGCCCGCCTTGGGGGTGGAAATCCGGCGCGATTATGCGGTGGCGCTGGGCAATATGAACTTCAACCAGATCGGCCCCTATAACGATCTGGTCATCGAATCCATGAAGCTGTGCGAACCGATGATGGAATGGTATGAAGCCAGCATCCAGCGCGAGGCGATGGTGCCCGGCGGCTTTGGCGAGGCGATCTACGCCGCCATGGATCGGGGCGACATCCCGCCGGGCAGCGCGCCCGCGCAGGTGCGCCAGTTCCTGCGCGGCGGGTTCGACACCACGATTGCTGGCATCGGCTTCACACTCAACCAGCTGGCCCGTGCGCCCGACCAGTGGGACATGGTCCGGGCCGATCCGGCCGGCGGGTCGCGCGCGGCGTTCGAGGAGGCGATCCGGCATGAATCGCCCTCCATCGGCAATGCGCGCACGGTCGTCGAGGAAACCGTGCTCAGCGGATATCGGCTGGAGAAAGACGTCAAGATCGTCACCTTCATCGGCGCGGCCAATCGCGACCCGCGCAGGTGGGAGGCGCCGGACCGGTTCGACATGACCCGCAAGGTGCTGGGCCGGCATATCGCCTTCGGCATGGGGGTGCACAAATGTATCGGCCAGATGATCGCGCGGGCGGAGGCCGAGGCGGTCCTGTCTGAACTGGCGCGCCGGGTGGCGCGGATCGAACTGGCGGGCGAGCCGCGATACCGGCTGCTCAACAGCCTGCGGACGCTGGACAGCCTGCCGCTGCGGCTGATCCCCGCATGAGCGGCGGCGAGATAGAAGGAGAACCGATATGCCTGTGATGTTCGTTCATGGAATGCCGTCCAACAGCCGGATGTGGGAGGGTGTGATCGCGCGGCTGGACCGCGACGATGAGGTGGTCGCGGTGGACCTGCCCGGCTTCAACGGGCCGGCGCCCGAAGGATGGGTGCCGATCAAGGAGAATTATGTCGACTGGCTGATCGGCCAGATCGAGGCGCTCCATGCGCGGGGCGGGCCGGTGCATCTGGTCGGGCATGACTGGGGCTGCCTGCTGACCCTGCGGGCGGCATCGCTGCGGCCCGAACTGCTGCGGACGATAACGGCCGGCAACGGCCCGATCGATGAGCACTGGCCCTATCATGCGCTATGGGAATCCTGGAATCCGTCGGGCGCGGGCGAGCGTTTCATGGACGAGGTGCTGACCCCTGAGCGTGCCGAGACATTGTTGCGGCTGAACGGATTTCCCGACGACCATGCGGGACGGACGCTGTGGGCGACGCGGGAGGGGCGGCAACTGACGCTGACGCTTTATCGGTCCGCCATCGGCATCGGCCGGCAATGGGCCCCCGACCTCGCGCGAATCGTCATCCCGTCGCTGCTGATCTGGGGATTGCGCGACATGATCGTGCCCGTGGAGATCGGGCGGCGCATGGCGGCAAAGATGGGGGCGGCGGTCGCAACCGTGGATGCTGGTCATTTCTGGCCCTACGAGCAGCCCGAAGCCGTAGCGGAATTGCTGCGCGCGCATTTCGCCCGGGCGGATGCCTGGCCGGAAACCATCCTGACGCAGAAGGTCGAGACGATGTTCGATTGATCGCAAGGCGCGGCTATCCGGCGGATTTCCGCTTGCCTGCGTCCAGTCGCCTCCCTAGGACGACCTGCCAAGAAGGCCGGTTGGCCGATATACATATCTTCGGGAGCAACGATGACGGAACGGCAGGCGGAGCCGGAAACGGGCGCGGCGACGAAAGCGGCGGAGCCGAACGGCGCGCTGAGCGCGGGGCAACGCAGATATCTGCTGGCGTTCCTGGTCCTGATCTATGCGATCAATTTCATCGATCGCACCATTATCAACGTATTGGTGCAGCCGATCAAGACCGATCTGGGCCTGACCGACACGCAGATCGGTTTGGTCAGCGGCGTGGCCTTCGGCATTCTCTACGGCGTGATGGGCCTGCCTTTCGCGCGGATCGCGGAGCGGCGGTCGCGGCGCAACCTGATTTCCCTCGCGCTCGGCGTGTGGTCGGTGATGACGGCGGCGTGCGGCCTAGCGCATAATTTCTGGCACCTGTTCGCCGCGCGGGTGGGCGTGGGCATCGGCGAGGCGGGGTGCACGCCGGCTGCCCAGTCCATGCTGTCCGACGCCTTTCCCAAGGAAAAACGTGCATCGGCGCTGTCCACCTATTCGATGGGCGTGCCGATCGGCACATTGCTGGGCGCGATGTTCGGCGGGTGGATCGGGCAGGAATTCGGCTGGCGCATGGCGTTCGTCGTCGTGGGGCTTCCCGGCGTGGCGATTGCCGTGCTGGCGCGGCTGACGCTACGCGAACCGCCGCGCGGAGGCACGGAGGGACCAGCTGGCGAGGTCCCCGGGCTGATCGCGGCGCTGACCATCCTGTGGCGGGAAGCGGCGTTTCGCAACATCGTCATCGCCTTCACCCTGACCGGAACGGCGGGCTACAGCATCAGCCTGTTCCTGGTCGCCTATCTGCAACGCCATCTGGGCGTCGCGCTGATCGATGCGAGCCTTGCCTTCGGGCTGATCTCGGGAACGACGGGCATTGTGGGCATGTTCATCGGCGGGTTGCTGACCGACCGGCTGGCCCGCAAGGACATTCGGGCTCTGTGCTGGGTTCCGGCTGGCGCGCTGGCGCTGGCCGCGCCGCTGATGATGATCGGGCTGGTGCAGAACAATGCGATGGCGATGGCGGCGTTCCTGATCCCCGCCGCGATCCTTTATCCCATGTATATGGGCCCCGGCTTTGCCGCGTCGCATAGTCTGGTCGAACCGACGATGCGTGCGACGGCCAGCGCGGTGCTGCTGATGATCTCCACCGTGATCGGCATGGGGCTTGGCCCGGCGACGACCGGCGCGATCAGCGATATCGCGACCCGATCGCTGTTCGACGGCGATTTCGACCAGCTGTGCCGGGTGGCGGAAGCGATGGCGCCGGGATGCGCCGACGCCGAAGCGCGCGGGCTGATGGTGGCGCTGGTCAGCGCAGCGGCCTTTTATGCCGGGGGCGCGCTGTTCATGCTGCTGGCGGGGCGGCGGATGAAGCGCTGACGGCTTTTCCGGGCGGATCGGGGCCGCCCGGAACAAACCGCCTACATGCCGCCCGCTACCGGAATGATCGCGCCGGTGACATAGGCGGATTCGTCCGACAGCAGCCAGTGGACCGCCTTTGCGCAGTCTTCCGACGTGCCCAGCCGTCGCAGCGGGATCGACTGGATCATGGGGGCCAGCGTTTCCTGCGCCTCCGGCCCGTGCAGGTCCGTGGGGATGAGGCCGGGCAGGATGGCGTTCACCCGGATGCCGTCCGGCCCGAATTCGCGTGCCAGGCCGATGGTCAGCGTGTTCATCGCCCCCTTGCTGGCGGCATAGGGGATGAAATTGCGCGCGCCGCCGGATATGGCGGACATGGACGATATGTTGACGATCGCGCCGCCGGCGCCGCCGTTGCGGGTCGACATGCGGCGGACGGCGGCGGCGGCGCACAGGATCGCGCCGTTGACGTTGACGTCCATGATCCGTTCGATCTGTTCCGCGGTGAAGCTGTGCAGCCGTCCGAAGCGGCCGGTGAGGCCGGCATTGTTGACGAGGGCGGTCACGGGACCGAGCGCGGCCTCCGCTTCCCCGAAGAGGCGTTCGATATCGTCGGCGCTGGCCATGTCCGCCTGTATGGCGACAGCCCGGCCGCCCTGCCCGATAATGTCGTCGACCACCGCCTGCGCGGTGTCGGCACGGCCGAGATAGTTGACGCAGACCGCGAAGCCGCGCTGTCCGAGGAGCCGGGCCGTCGCCGCCCCGATGCCCCGGCCCGCCCCGGTGACGATGGCCATGCCGCCCATTTGCACGCTTCCTTCCGTTGACCTTGTAGTATCATTGACCATACTAGCGATCCATTGTCGGACGACAAGGCCGGCATTGGGCGACACGGGATATAGGGAGGATCGGACATGGGCGAGACAGTGACGCTGCAGCTGGACGGAGAGACGCGGCTGTTCGGCATAATCGGTGACCCGATCGCGCAGACGCTGTCGCCGCAAAGCGTGACGCCGTTGATGGTCGCGATGGGCGCCAATGCGGTGCTGGTGCCGTTGCACGTGCCGGCGGGGCGGCTGGAAGAGGTCATGCGGGGGTTGATGGCGCTCCGCAATTTCCACGGGGCGATGGTGACATATCCGTTCAAGGCGGAAGCGATGGCGTTGCTCGACACCGTGCGGCCGACCGGCAAGCTGGTGGGCGCGGTCAACGCGATACGGCGGGAAGCCGACGGCAGTTGGTCAGGCGATATATTCGACGGCCGCGGTCTGGTGGCGGGGATGGAGAAGGAAGGGCTGTCGCCCCGCGGTCTCGACATATTGCTGCTGGGCGGCGGCGGCGCGGGCAGCGCGATCGCGCTGGCGCTGGCGGAGGCGGGTGCTGCGCGGCTGACCGTGTTCGACGTGGACGGCGCGCGCGCGGCGGCGCTGGCGGACACGGTGGGGCAGGCCTTTCCGGATTGCGCCACGCGGTCCGGGCCGGCCGATCCGGCCGGCTGCGACCTTATCGTCAACGCGACGCCCATGGGGATGCAGCCGGGCGACCCCACGCCGCTGGATGTGGCGTTGCTGAAGAGCGGCATGACCGTGTTTGACATCGTGCCCAAGCCGGACGTGCCGCTTGTGACGGCGGCGCGGGCGGCGGGGTGCCGGACGATCGACTATCGTGCGATGGCGCATGGGCAATATGCGGCGATCGCGCGTTTCTTCACCGGGCGCTGACGGCCCGCCGCCTGCGCCGGATGATCGGACGGCTGTCAGGCGCAGGCGCCGCCGCCGGGATCAGCCATTGTCAACGGGGACATCGAACTTTTCGATATAGGGTCCGAACGCCTCGCGCACCTGATCGGCCGAAAGTCCGGTATTTTCAAGGCTGTACTGAAATTTTCCATAAAGGTCCGCGCGGTTGCGGGGGTCGTTGCGATAGGCGTCGATATTGGCGGCGACCTGCGGGGTGAAATCGCGGCCGATGCGGTCGTAGAGTTTCGCGGCGAAGCCCTGCATGTCGCCCGTCATGTCGCGATAGGCGACATGGACGACGGCGGGCGAATCGACGATCGGGTGGTCGAGCACGCGATCCAGCCCGGCCGCGAACAGGTCGAGCAGCGCCTTCGCCATCACCTTCCGGTCGATTTCCACGCCCGCCACGCCGCCTGTCATCAGGCAGGTGAGTTCGACCACAGAGGCGAACATTTGCACCGGGTCACGATGCGGCCACACGAAGGTCGCGTCTGGAAAGACCTGTTGCATTTCAGGCAGATAGAACTGGTTGGTTGGATCCTTGAGCACCCAGTGGCCGGTCGGCCGGCGCCATTGCAGCGTCTGGAGCAGCCGCTTTTCAAAGGCATAGGCGGCCACCATGTCCGCGCCCAGATTAAGCGAACTGCCGCCTGGGTCGAGCGAGGGATGGGCGGGCACGCGGAAGTAGAGGAAGGGGGAAAGTGCGCGGAAATCCAGACCCCAGAGCATATAGCATTCCAGGATCATGTCGGCGCCGAGATAGAAGAAATTATGCGCCGGCTTGATCGGATTGACGCGCAGGAATTCGGCGACCTCCCGATGGGCGATCTGTTTGCGCAGGACGTCATGTTCGGGTGACAGGCCGACCGGGGGCGTGGGGTGCAGCGCGTCCCACCAGTGCGGCGAGCGTGCCTGCGGATCGGCGGCGAGCAGCGAATAGAGCAGGGTCGTGCCCGAGCGCGGGAAGCCCGCGACGACGATGGGCTTTGCTATCGTCTCTTCGGCGATGCCCGGATAGTCCTTGCGATCCTGTGTCATGCGCAGCCGCGTGACCATGATGTCGAGGATGGATTCAGCCGCCTTTTCCTGCGTCAGGGCGGGCAGGTCCAGCCGGCGGTAGGCCTCCACCGCCATGCCGGCGCGGTTGGGAAGATCGTCGTCGTCGAAATCGGCGAGGCCGGTTTCCTGCTGCGCTATGTCCAGCAGGCATTGCAGGTCCAGCCGGATGTCGTGGCGGTTGCTCATGCGCCTTGCTCTCCTGTTGTCGGGCGGATCTGGCGCCGTCCCTTTCGTGAAAGGCGCGATGATAAATGGTTCGGTCCAATGCGCTGTCCTCCCCGCGCGGGACAGGCGGATGGGGGCGGCTGTGCCATGATGCGCGATAAAGCGCGCGATGGGCACCGGCTCATGCGACGCGTACCGACGACCGCGAGGTTCAGTCTTCGGGAGAGGCAAGGAGAGACGCGATGAGCAGGATATTCGGTCCCGTTTACCAGAACGGCTATATCGTCCGCGATCTGGACGAGGCGATCGACCATTGGGTGCGCATGGGGGTGGGCCCGTTCTACCGCATCCCGGTGGCGTTCGATCATTATGTCCATCGCGGCGTGGCGAGCAGCCCTGATCTTGAAGTGGCGCTGGGCAATAGCGGCGACCTGCAGATCGAACTGATCGTCCAGCGGAACGACGCGCCGTCCGCCTATACCGAGTTTCTGGCCCGGCATACACCCGGTTTGCAGCATCTGTCGGTGTGGACCGAAACGTTCGACGCCGACGTCGCGCGCTGGGAAGCGGCGGGCTTCCCGCTCGTCACCGACGCGAAGATCACGGGGGCGGGCAGGGTGGTGTTTTACGACACCGACGCGCCCGGCTGCATCGGCGGCCAGATGGAGGTGCTGGAGCGCACCGACAAGGCGAAATATGTGATGGAGACGGTGCGCGACGCGGCAAAAGGGTGGGACGGGCGCGACCCGGTGCGGCGCTTTTCGGAAGGGTGACGGGTGCGTGCTTTCCACAGGAAAAGGTGGTTCGGGACCGTGTCTCGCCGGCTTTTGTCCGGGCGGATTGCGGCCGGGCCGGCGGTGACGAAACCGTGCGTGCCGTGCATGGGCGGGAGGCGGGACTGAATGTTGCCGCATGACGCGTTGCTGGCGCTGCGGTTCGAGCCGCGAAGCTGTGTGTGGAGCGAACGGGATGTGATGCTCTATGCGCTGGGCGTGGGCATGTGCCCGGACGGGCTGGACGGGCGCGAACTGGATTTCGTGACCGAATGGCGGTTGCGGGTGATGCCCAGCTTCGCGACGGCGCTTGCGCTGAATGCCATGCCGACGGCGCGGGATTTCCAATGCGATCCGGTGCAATTGCTCCACGCGTCGCAAGGGTTGACGCTGCACCGGCCGATCCCGCCGAGCGGGTCGGCCGTCGCGCACAGCCGGATCGTCAGCGCGCTGGATAAAGGCGCGCGCGGGGCGGTCCTGACGGTGGAGACGCGGCTGGTCGATGCGGCGGACGGGGCGCCGCTGGCCACGCTGGAAGGGGTGATGTTCGCGCTGGACGGCGGGGGAATCGGCGGGCCGGGCGTGAGCGGGAAAGGGCCGGCGGCATCGCCGCCTGCGGTTCCCGACCGCGCGCCCGACGCCAGCGTCATGATGACGACCCGGCCCGACCAGGCGCTGCTCTATCGGTTGGTGGGCGACCGCAACCCGCTGCACGCCGACCCGGACGAGGCGAGGCGCGTGGGGTTCGAGCGGCCGATCCTGCATGGATTGTGCACCTATGGCATCGGGATGCGGGCGGTGCTGGCGACCATGGCCGATTACCGGCCGGAGCGGGTTGCGGCCTATTCCATCCGGTTCGCGGGGCCGGTGTTTCCGGGGGATGCGCTGTGCTTCGACCTGTGGCGGGACGGGGATATCGTGTTGTTGGAGGCGCGGGTGCCGGTGCGCGACGCGGTGGTGCTGCGCGGCGGCGTGGCGCACCTGGTGGAGGCCGGGCTGGTCGAGGGGTGATGGTCAGGCACCGTTCCCGCCCGGAATAAAGAAAAGGAGAAGATATATGAGTGATGATCCACACGGACTGCCGGAGCCGACGCCCGCGGTGCATCCGCAGATCGCGCGTTACCATGCGAAGCTGGAGGCGGAGGCGGGACTGGCGAGGGTAGGCCGGCGCACCTGGTCGGCCATGGGATTTGGCGGGAACATCAATTTCATCGAGGGCGACGACGGTGTCATCATCGTCAACACCGGCAGTTTCGTCGAGTGGACGCGGCAGGCGCGCGACGCGTTCCGCGAGATTTGTGACAAGCCCTTCGTCGCGGTGATTTATACCCATGGCTATTCGGACCATACCGGCGGCGTACGCGCCCTGATCCCGCCCGGCGAAGAGGCGGGCGTGGAAATCTATGCCAACGGTGTCTGGCGTGCCTATGTCGGTCAGGCGACCAGCCCGATGCAGCCCGAGGTCATCATGCGCGGCGCGGCGCAACTGGGCTGGCTGTTGCCGCAGGGCGAGGATGCGTCGGTGGGAAGCGCGCTGTCGCGCTATATGCCTTCGCTGGGATCGACCAGCTATCTGGCGCCCACGGTCAGCGTCGATGCGGTGACGCGGGTGACGATCGCCGGGGTGGAAATGGAACTGATCCCCGCGCCGCATGACCTGGATGACGGGCTGATGGTGTGGATGCCGGACGAAAAGCTGTTGTTCGGCGGCGATACGCTGTTGCCTGGCGGCATGTATCCGACGATCGCCACCCCGCGATTCGAGCCGCGGCGCGACCCGCAGAAATGGGTGGAGACCATGGGGCTGGCCGCATCCTATGGCGCGGAATATTATATCGGCGCCTATGGCAGCTATTTCATGGGCGCCGACGTCATCCGCAACAAGCTGGTCGGGCAGCAGAAGCTGTCGCAATATCTGATCGACGAAACCGCGCGGCTGATCTTCGAAGGGGTGCCGTCCGAGGCGATCGCCGAGCGGGTGACGATCCCGCCTGCGCTGATGGAAGGGCAGGATTTCAACGACCTCTACCATCAGCTATGGTGGATCACGCGCAGCCTGATCGCCCGTGAATTCGGCTGGTTCAGCGGCGATCCGCTGGATTATGTGCGGCTTCCCCGGACGGAGCGGGCGCAGCATATGGTCGCCGACATGGGCGGCGCGGATAAGGTGCGGGCGCGGGCGGCGGACGCCTATCGCGGCGGGGCCCATCGCTGGGCGCTGGAACTGGCGACGGCATTGCTGGCGATCGATGTGCAGGATGCGCGCGCGCGGGACATCCGTATCAAGAGCCTGAAGGCGATCGCCTATGACACCAGCAGCACCAATACGCGCAATTTCCTGTTGACGTCGGTGGCGCTGGAAACGGGGGCGCTGAGCCGCGACGCGTTGTTGCGCGCGTTTCGCGGCAAGGCGCCGGCGGACAGCGCATTGTTGCGGCCGCCCGCACGCGTTCTGGACATGATCGGCCCACGGCTGCGCAGGGAAATGGCGACAGGCGCGCCCTTTACGGCGCGTTTCCTGGTGGAGGACCGCGACGTGACGCTCGACATCACGCTGGTCGACGGGGTGATGCTGCGCGATGACGGCGGGCGTGAACCGGACATCGTGCTGGCGAGCAGCTATGCAGACTTCATTCGGGGTGCGGAAAATATGACGCCCTTTGCCGAACTGGAGTCCGCCGGGGCGGTGCGCGTGGTGAAGGGGCGCGAGCAATTCGACCGGCTCATCGGGGCGTTCGACTGGTAGCAGGCAGACCCCGCGCCCGCACCAGCATCTGGGCCTTGGGTCAGGGCCGGCGTGACGGGGGCGGTGTCAGGGCGCGCGGCGGTGGCTTTGCGAAAGCGAAGTGTGCAGGGCCAAAGCGAAGTGTGCGGGAGGCCGGACGGCTCCCCGCACACCACCCCCTTCTGACCGAACCGGCAAGCCGGTCCGGTTTTCGTTATGGCGTCATCACCGTTTTCAGCACGCCTTCCTGGCGGTCGGCGGAGATGCGATAGGCTTCGCCGCCTTCCGACAGGCTGACGCGGTGGGTGATCAGGCGTTCGGGGCGGATGCGGCCTTCGCGCACGAAGGGGATCATCTCGTCCCAATATTGCGGGGTGGAGCAGAGCGCGCCGCGGAAGGTGATGTTGCGGGTCAGCACCAGATCCATCGGGAAGGGGAAAGCCGGATCGAGATTGACGCCGACCATGGAGACCGTGCCGGTACGGCGCACGAGGTCGATCGACTGGCGCACGGTTTCCTGGGCGCCGACCGCTTCTATGACGCTGGACGCCATCACGCCGCGCGTGGTTTCGCCCACCATCTCCACCGCATCGTCGGGATAGACGGTGCGCGCGCCCATCTCCTGCGCGATGGCGAGGCGGTCGGGCGAGCGGCCGACCGCGATCACCTGCGCCGCGCCCATGGCGAAGGCAGCCTCTATCGCAATGAGGCCGATCGGCCCGAGGCCGATCACGACAACCGTGTCGCCCGGCGCGATGTCGGCGTTTTTCGCGCCCAGCCATGCCGTGGGCAGCATGTCGGTCATCATCAGCGCCTGATCGTGGCTGATGCCTTCGGGAATCTTCATCGCGTTGCTGTCGCCCGAGGGGATGACGAACGCCTCCGACTGAATACCCTCCAGCCCGTCGCCAATGCCATAGACATGCATGTGGTCGAAGGTGCGGCAGCGGTTGATGTCGCCCGCAAGACAGGGCGCGCACAGGCCGCAGCCGACCGCGGCGGAGATCATCACCTGGTCGCCCGGCCGATGGCGGCGGACGGCGCGGCCGACCTCCATCACCTCACCGATCGCTTCGTGGCCGACGCTGTAACAGGGTTCGGGCGACCAGCCATGGCCGCGATAGATATGCAGGTCGCTGCCGCAGATGCTGCACCCGATCATGCGGACCAGGATGTCGCCCGGGTCCTTGATCGTCGGGTCAGGCAGCGTGTCGCAGCGTATGTCGCGCGCGCCGTGGTAGCACAGCCCCTTCATGCCTCTCTCTCCCTTATCGTCTGAAAGGGGAGGCTAATGGTTCAGCGCGGTTCGGCCATCCCCCTGCGGTGGGACAGGGGCGGGCGCGGAATCGCGCGCGGCGGGCGCGGGGCTCATCTGGCGCAGGTCCATGAGGATGCGGATGGCCGGGCTGAGTTTGGAGCGCCGGACGGCGGGCAGGTCCTGCCGGGGCCGGCGCGCGTCGCTGGCAAGGCCCTGCGACAGCGAATGCAGCGCGTTCCACCGATCAGCATACCACAGCAGCAGTTCGCGCTGGCTGGCGATGGACAGGCGCTGATAGGCGCGCTTGCGGTGGGTGATGACGGTCTGTTCACTGATCGACAGGTCCAGGGCGATGCCCGCGGTCGACATGCCGAACAGGATGCGCGCGCACACGTCCCGCTCGCGACGCGAAAGCGGTTCGGGCGAGAGGCGGATGCAGGCGTCGATTTCCTCCATGGAGGTCAGCGCGCGGGACAGGTCCCCCTGTTCGACCAGCATTTGCGCATGCTTGGCGGCGATTGTGATCAGCGTGGGCGCGGCCGCGGAAAGCCGGGCCATGTCGGCGGAAGTGAAGAGATTGGGCGTGCGCGGGTCGGGCGCGCCGATGCGATAAATGGCGATGGCCAGACGCATGCGCGCCGGGCCGCCGCCGACGAGGGCCAGCCATTCGCGGCACCCTATCTCCTCCAGCAGGCGGCGATGCGCGCCGGCGGGCACGCTGTCGGCGGCGATCCGCAGCAGCACCGGCTGCTCCGCGCTGGCGGCCGCGAGCGCGGTGGGCAGGAGGGGGTCGTGCCGCCAATATTCCTCATCCAGATACTGGCGCGAAAAACGCTGGGCCAGGTCGCTGCCGTCGCGGCTGGCGGACGCGATCTCCACCGGCCGTTCCTCCCCATAGGTGAGGATGGACACATGCTGCGCCTTGCACAGCCCGGCGAGGAAGGCGGCCAGCATGTCGGGAAACTGCCGTTCGCCGATGGCGGCGATCAGGGGCGTGAAATCGGTCAACGCGCCGGCTCGCCCAGGACGGCGGCGGCGTTTTCGACACATAGGGACGCGACGCGACGTTCCCCCGCACGTGTCTGGCCGCCGCGATCGAGGAAGCCGCGCATCAGCGCCCATGGTTCGGGGCGGCGCAGCGTTTCGAGCGCCAGATGGCTTTCCTCCGCCAGACCGTGCCGCCAGGGGAGTTCGGCGCGATCGACCGCCGTCTTGGCCAGCGCCACGGCGCGCGGCGGCCAGCCGGCGATCCGCCGGGCCAGCCCGTCGACAAAGGCGTCCATGGCGTCGACCGTATCGAACAGCCGGTTGAGATAGCCCCACGCCATCGCGGTTTCGGCGTCGATGTCGTCCGCGCCCAGGATCATTTCGAGCGCGCGGCCCCGGCCCAGCAGGCGCGGGAGATTCTGGCATCCAGAGCCGCCGGGCAGGATGCCGAGCGGTACTTCCATCTGGTTGAGCACGGTGCGGCCGCGCACGCCGAAACGCATGTCGCAGGACGACGCCAGTTCGCAGCCGCCGCCGCCCGCGCGGCCCGCGATCTTGACCAGGCTGGGCTTGGGATTTTCACGGAAACGCGCGCACATGGCGTGAAAGGGCGAGAGATCGGCGGTGCGGGCCGGTTCGTCATCGCGGGGCATGGCGAGCACGGCGTTGACGTCGAAATGGGCGATGAAGAAATCGGGATCGGCGCTTTGCAGCACGATCACGCGGACCGTATCGTCCATTGCGGCCTTGCGGCCCAGATCGTCCAGGTCGCCCAGTATCGCGACCGACAGGATATTGCACGGCGGCGCGTCTATCGTGACAGTGAGAATGCCCCGATCAAGATCCGTACGGATCGCTCCATAGTCATATCCCACTGCGGCATCCTCTTGCGCTTATTTTGTTTTGTCCGGGTCAGTCGGGGCGGAACTCCTCCGGCGCGGCGTCGCTGTCTGCCCTGCCCTGTTCGACCATGCCGGGAAAATTCGCCTCCCAGGTCGCCAGGATGGTGTCGACCGGCACGTCGTCGAACAGGCCGCGATCCAGCACATATTCCATGTGCCGGCGCCCGGCCGCGTCATATTCATGGAACAGCGAGTCGTGGACGCCGTCAAATTCCAGCGGCTTTACCCCGAAACGGTCGCACATCGCCTTGTTGAAAGCGGGCGTCGCCTTGACCCAGCGGTCGTCGATCCACAACTGCGTATAGCCGTGGAACATGAACAGGTCGCTCCCCATCGATTCCCGAAGCTTTTCGGAAGTCAGATGGTTGCGCACGTCGCCATAGCCCAGCCGCGCGGGGATGCCGACCGATCGGGCCGCGGCGGCCAGTAGCGCCGCCTTGGGCAGGCAGTAGCCGTGCCCGCGCCTGATGACGTTGCTCGCCTGGAAACCGGACGGCGCATATTCGACGCGATAGGGATCGTATCGGAAATCGTCGCGCACGGCATAATAGAGCGCCAGCGCCTTGTCCTTCGCGCTCTGCGCGCCGGCGGTCTTTTCGCGGGCATAGTCGCGCACGATCGGATCGTCATAGTCCAGATAGGCGGTGGGGCGCAGCCAGCGATCCTGAAAAGGCGAATCCTCTGACGAAATGTCCTGTTGTTCTGTCATGCGCTCTCCTGTGCCCCAACCTTTTCCTGTTTCGCGCCGTTTGGCAAGACGCTCCCGTATCGGGAAAGGGTGTCAGCCCCAGGGCAGGCCGGCGATCTTCGCCTTCGCTTCCGAAAATTCCCGCTTGAAACGGTCCACCGCCTCGGCGACGGAAACGATGTCCTTGATCGGACCGATCGCCTGGCCGCTGCCCCAGATGTCTTTCCACGCCTTCGCCTCCGGGCTGTCGCCCGACGAAAAGTCCATGGTGTCGAGCGTTCCCTTGGGCAGATTGTCGGGGTCGAGGCCGGCATTGCGCACGCTGGGCTTCAGATAATTGCCCGATACGCCGGTGAAGAAAGAAGAATAGACGATGTCGGACAAGTCCGAATCAAGAATGCATTGCTTGTAGGCATCCTTCGCGTTCGCTTCGTGCGTGGCGATGAAGCGGGTGCCGATATAGGCAAGATCGGCCCCGGCGGCGAGTGCGGCCAGGATCGACGCGCCGTCCGCTATTGCGCCCGACAGGGCGATCGTGCCGTCATAGAAAGTGCGCAGTTCGCGGATGAAGGCGAAGGGGCTGAGCATCCCGGCATGGCCGCCCGCGCCGGCCGCCACGGTGATGAGCCCGTCCACGCCCTCGTCGATCGCCTTGCGCGCGTGGCGCATGTTGATGACGTCGTGCAGGACGATGCCGCCATAGCTGTGCACCGCATCTATGACCTCGCGCGGGGCGCTGAGCGAGGTGATGATGATCGGCACTTCATGCTCGACGCATTTTTCCACGTCGTGCATCAGCCGGACGTTGGATTTATGGGCGATCTGGTTGACGGCGAAGGGCGCGACCGGCTTGTCCGGGTTGGCGGCGGCATAGTCGGCCAGTTCGGTCTTTATACGGCGCAGCCAGACGTCGAACTGATCGGCCGGCCGGGCGTTGAGCGCGGGAAAGGAGCCGACGATGCCGGCCTTGCACTGGGCGATGACCAGTTCGGGATAGGAGACGATGAACAGTGGCGAAGCGATGACCGGCAGGCTGAGGCGGCCTTCGAGAATGCGGGGTATCGCCATCTATCTTATCTCCCTTTGCGAACTGTATCTGAAATTAATCGAGCGTTTAATAATTTTTAGAGTAAGTGAGATTCGTACGGGCGGCAAGGGTTGGCACGCGCGGCATTGAGATTTAAGGGCTGGCAGGTGGCCGCCATGATCCGAGGAGGAAAAGCATGGGCGATGAGCCGATGACAGCAGATGCGATAGACCCCAGGCTGGTGGAGATGTTCGCGCATATTCCCCGGAACGGGCATAATGCGGCGGTGGGTATCGGTGTGTCGGGCTTCGGCCGCGGCTGGACCGAATGCTATGTCGACTGGCGTGAGGAACTGGTGTCGGACGTCGGCACGGGGATATTGGCGTCCGGGCCGATCATCAGCCTGATGGATGTCGCCTGTGGTTGTTCGGTCTGGAGCGCGATCGACGACATCACCAGCAGCGTGACGCTGGACCTGCGCGTCGACTATCTGCGGCCGGCGCGGCCGGGCCGGCGCGTGGTGGGCCGGGGCGAATGCTATCATGTGACGCGCCGCGTGGCCTTTGTGCGCGGGTCCGCGCATGATGGCGACCCCGAACGGCCGATCGCCAAGGTCGCGGGCAGCTTCTTCTACACGGGGAGCGTGGAATGAAGACTCTTCCCTATGCCGTGCGCCTGGGCATCACCCATCATCGCGATTCGCGCGGCGCGCCTTATTGCACCATGCCGCCGGGTCTGCATGTGGAGGGGCGCACTTCCTATCTGCATGGCGGGGCGATCGCCGGACTGCTGGAAATCGCGTCTTATGTCGCGATGGAATATGCGCTGGAGGCCGATGAAACCGGCGAGGTCAAGCCGATCAGCGTCAGCGTGGACTATATGCGCAACGGCAATATGGTCGAGACGTTCGCACAGGGGCGTCTGCTGCGGATCGGGTCGCGCATCGCCAATGTGACGGCCGAGGCGTGGCAGGACGATCGCGAACGGCCGATCGCGATGGCGCGGATGCTGTTTTCGCTGCGACGCTAGGCGCCGGTGGCGTCTGTCGCTCGACCATTTCGCGTCGGCGCCTGGCGCGCGGCATGATGGACGACCGGCTGTAGCGGCCGATCCTTTCCGAATGCGCCCGCGATGCGGCCTTTACAGGCGGCGTGCGGTCGCCCCGACGGCTAAAATTGCAATCGCCAGAGATGGAAGAGCATGCCCGCCCGCAAGTAACGCCGGGCGGGCATTTGCGCCACCGCCGTCCGGGATGGCGGCGTGCTTCGCCCTGCTTATTTGCGCTTTTTCGGTGTTTTGGCGGGTTCGGGGGCGTCTTCGACATAGTCGTGGAGATTATGTTCGACCTCGAACCTGTCGCCGCGATAGGTGAGGAGCGCATAATAGACGATGCGGTCCTGGGTGTCGCAAAAGATGCGCTTCACGCGCGCGACGGGAGAGGACATCGGGCAGCCGAGCAGCGAGGAATCGGTGAAGTCGGCGGCGGCGACACGCAGCCGCTCACTGCCGCTGGCGACGGCCGGGTCGGCATGTTCACGCACGAGGCGGGCAAGCTTGTGCCGGGCCTCCGCGCCCTTGGGGAAGGCGTCGAACACATGTTTGGCGATGAAGATTTCGGAATGGGCGTAGGGGCTGTCGGCTTCCTTGTCGACCTTGGTGATGGCGACATAGCTGCCATCGGGGCGGCCGGTATACCAGCCGGATGGCAATTCTTCGACCAGACGTACGCTCTTCACCTCGATCGCGAATTTCTTGACGTTCGACTTGACCGAACCGATCGAGGAGAAGAGGGGCTTGCCGTCCTGCTCGCTCGGCCGCTGATAGGTGACGTAGGTGCGGCGGCCGCGCTGGCTGGCCAGCAGCCCTTCGGCAACCAGCGCCTGCACCGCCTGCCGCGCGGTGACACGGGCGACCTTATAATCCTCGCACAGTTCGTTGAGGGTCGGGATTTCGTAGCCGTCCTCCCAGTCCCCGATCATGATCTTGCTGCGAATGATGCTGCTGAGCTGGGCATAAAGCGCCGTGGGTCCGGCCTGCAGGCGTGTCATGTTCGAGATAGTCTCCCTGTGCCGTCAATAGCACCACAGTCAGATGGTTGCGTCAACGGCTGTCCAAACGATGCACGATAGCAGTGTGCCGGGCGTTGCGCCATGACGTGCATGCCGCATAAGGCCGCGAATCCGCGCGTCAGGCCGGCGCCGCGTCGTCAAGCGCCATCAGGTCGGCCTGATGCGCCATCATCCTGACGCTCAGGCGGTGGCGCGAGGAGGCGGTCGAGAAACCGCAGAGCAGCGCCGCGAAACCGAACCTGACCTCCTTTTCCACGCGTTCGAGGGTGATGCTGCCGCGCGCCCACTGATGGGTGAGCGCTTCCCACTGATTATAGAGCTGGAGCGCCATATAGGTGCAGTTGAGGTCGGCCCGTACGAACTTGTCGGCCTGGGCCGCAGCGACGAGGTCGACGAACAGGGCCAGCCGGCTGTCGGTGAAACGCTGGTGGATGACGGCGGTCGCGGCTTCGAAAAAGCTGTTGTGCAGCGCGCGGTACAGGCCGCTGTTGCGCCGGAAATATTCGGTCGCCAGGAGTATCATGTCGAACAGCCTTTCCAGCGCGTCCACGGATGGATAGGCGTCGAGTGCGTCGCGGAATGTCTCCAGATCGGCGGCGAAGATATGCGCGATCACCTCCGCCTTGGAACCGAACAGGTTGAACGGTGTCGCATGGCTGACGTCGGCGGCCTTGGCCAGTTCGCGCATGGAGAAGCCGTTTATGCCCGCTTCCCTGCTGAGCGCGATGGCGGCGCGCACGATGCGGTCGCGCCGTTCGGCCTTGGCCGCCTCGCGCATCGACATCGGGCCGGCGCGGCCGGCTTGTGTCATTATCGGTCCCCCTGGTGACGGAAGCCATCCTCCTGAACCTGTGTCGGCGCGCCGTCAATGCGGGCTTTGGTCCGTTGCGCCGCCATTGTCTCGCTTTCCTTCATATCCTCCATGGAATCGATGAAGGCGATGGTCATGGCAGTCCATTGTTCGACCGTGGGGAGCCATGCGGCCATGCGCGGGTCGTCGCTCTGTCCCGATTGGGTCAGGTGATAGCCATAGGCCATGATCGCGGCGATCTTCGCGCCCGCCGCGGCTTCATACCACTCGATGCCCTGCGCGGACCGGCCGGTGGCCCGTTCCCATTCGGCGATCACGCGGTCACGCCGCCACATGCCCGGCAGGTCGCAGCCCAGCGCGGCGGGGTGCCGTTCGCTTTCGAAGAAGTAGAGCATATAGCCCAGTTCCGCGAGCGGCTCTCCATTGATCGCCAGTTCCCAGTCGAGCATCGCCGTCAGGCGCCCGTCGCGCCACAGCAGGTTGCCCATCTTCGCATCGCCGTTGATCGGCGCGGGCGGGCCACTGCGCCGATGCGGCAGGGCGATCAGGCGGTCGATCGCGGCCACCAGCGTGGGCTGGCCCGACGCCTGTGCGAAGCCGCGCCAGCGCAGGCATTCGTCGATGGGCGTGCGGACCGGGCCGAGCAGGTCGAGCGGTTCCAGGCTGGCGAGTCCGGCATAGGCCTCCACATATTGACGGGACATGGAGTCACGGACCGCCTCCGGCGCGTCCGCGAACCAGCCGGGGATCTCATATTCGGCGAGCGGTTCGCCGCACACGCGTTCAACGAGGTAGAACGGGGCGCCCAACACGGTTTCGTCCTCGCACAGATAGAGGACGCGCGGGACCGGCGGTGCGCCTTCCATCCGGCCCATTACGGCGTAGATCTGGAACTGGCGCGCCATATCGAGCCCGTCGAGCAGTGGTGCGCCCGACGGGGGCATGCGTAGAATCAGGTCCAGCCCCTCGATCAGATAGGTTTCGTTGGAATGGCCGGTCGACATGACGCAAACGCCGGTGATGCGTTCCCCGGACGCGAGCGTCCGGCGGAGCGCGGCCTCGATCCATGCGACATCACGGCCCATCTTTCCCTCTCCTTTAGAGATGTCCGGCCACTGTCACGGCCGGCTTCGTCGCTGTGATAGCGAGGCAATGTTATTATAACAAGATATAAGATAAAGATGTAACGCACTATAAAGTCGTTAGCGGCTGTGGCGCTGGATGGTGGTAATAAGCAGCGTCCGCGGTGCTGGTCGGCTGCTAATAAAGATGCATGTGCACAGCTGAAGAATGCTGGGCGATCATCGCGGCCGGAGGATGGCGGCGCTTTCCCGCAAATCGATCGGGCAATTGTACTGAAGGAAAGGGTGGTACACCCTTATGTCCCAGTCCGATATCGGGGCGACAGGCATGTATTTGGCGTTCATCGCTTTTCCTATGGTGTCCGGTACACGCCGTTGTGCTGGAGCGCGCCCGCCACGGACTTAAGCTTCATTTCGTGGTTGCCCGTCTCTGCAATCTGTCCTAGCGATCTTCAAAAGGGGGGAGTGAACGTTCATTCCCATTCATGCGGGAATATCCATGCTGGTTCGCAAGACGGCGAAAGCAACGCCACTCCTGTCGCTGCTCCTGTTGGCGGCCTGCCAGACGGAACAGCCGGCGGAAACGCAGCAGCCGGTTGAAGTGACGGTGCTGAAGGTCGCGCCATCGCCCATCACCCTGTCCGATGAACTGCCCGGCCGGGTCGTCGCCTTTCGTGTCGCTGAAATCAGGCCGCAGGTTGGCGGGGTCATCGAGAAGCGTTTCTTTGAACAGGGTGGCGAGGTGCGGGCCGGGCAGGCGCTCTTCCAGATCAACCCCAGACCCTTTCGCGCGGAGGCGGGCATTGCGCAGGCCACGGTGCAGCATGCGCAGGCGACGCATGCGCGCGCGAAGGTGCAGGCCGACCGGTTGCGTCCGCTGGTCGATGCCGACGCGATCAGCCGGCAAAGCTATGATGACGCCGTCGCGGCACGCGATCAGGCGGCGGCGGAACTGGCGCGCGCGCGCGCGACGCTCGACAGGCGGCGGCTCGATCTCGACTTCGCGCGGGTGTCGGCGCCGATCTCGGGGCGGATCGGTCAGGCGCTGATGACCGAAGGGGCGCTGGTGTCGCCGACGGACGCCACTCCGCTCGCCGTCGTGCAGCAGATCGATCAGGTCTATGTCGACATCCGCCAGCCGGTCGCGCGCATGGAAACGCTGCGCGATGCCGTGGCGCAGGGCCAGGACGCCGGTAACATACCGGTCGAAATCCTGTCTGCGACGGGGAAGGCCTATCCCAGCGGACGCCTGCTCTTCTCGGACATCAGTGTGGATGCGGGAACGGGCGACGCGGTCGTGCGGGTGGTCGTGCCGAATGCCGATCGCCGGCTGCTGCCCGGCATGTTCGTGCGCGCCCGCCTGCCGCGCTCGACCCGGCCGGATGCGCTCACCGTGCCCCAGCAATCGGTTCGCCGCGATTCCAGCGGCAAGGCGCAGGTTGCGATCGTCGACGCGAAGGGCAAGGTGGCGATGCGCGATGTCAGTGTCGGCGATGTGGTCGACGGGCGCTATGTCGTGCTGAAAGGCTTGCGTGCAGGGGAAACGGTGATCGTGGAGGGCCATGATCGTGTCGAGCCCGGCGCCGCAGTCAAACCCAAGCCATGGAGCCCCGGCCCGGCGGCCGCGCGCTGAGGAGGGTTTCGATGCCGCAATTCTTCATCGCCCGCCCCGTCTTCGCCTGGGTGATCGCCATCGCGATCATCCTCGTCGGACTCATCGCGATCCCGCAACTGCCGATCGCGCGCTATCCCACGGTCAGCCCGCCGACCGTCACCATCTATGCGACCTATCCCGGCGCGACGCCCCAGACCCTGAATGAAAATGTCGTGGGCCTGATCGAGCGCGAGCTGTCGAGCGTCAAGCAGCTGCTCTATTTTGAATCCAC
>JBFWMJ010000012.1:0-47232 GCA_050251675.1 Sphingobium sp. | reverse complement strand
CCGTTGATATTTCTGGCGAGGTAAGCGGCCTCGTGGATGGCGTTGCCATAGGATCGGGGCTGCCGTGCATCGCCGATGATCTGGACCACCACGCCCTTGCCCTGCAGCGCCATCTCCAGGCTGTAGTCCGGCGCGCGGTCGGGCGCCAGCACCAGGCTCGACGCCGTGATCACCTCCCGCACCCCGTCGTCGTGGACAACCTCGACCTCACCGGCGCCCACGCGCACGATCTGGCGGCCGCCCTCCACATGCACCGCATTCTGCGCCAGCTGCTGCGTCACACGCGGACCGCGCGACCCCAGATAGTTCACCGGCACATAGCCCGGCTTCCCGTCCAGCAGACGCACCCTCAGACCACGCATCGCATAGTCCACCGCAAGCTCCCCCGCGATCGACGCGCCGTAGATCAGCGGGCTGTCACCCGGATCGAACGCGTCGTCCCGCGCCATCGCCGTCTCCAGCGTCACTGCAAAGCCCGACGCCAGCGCGTCCTCCAGCCCCGCAGCCGACGGCATCAGCGACCGCGCACCCGTCGCGATCACAACAACGTCCGGCTTCTCCGCAAGGATCGTCTCCACATCCGCTTCCACACCCAGACGGTAAGGGACCTTGTACTTCTCCATCATGATGCGGTGATAGTCAGGCTGGAACCGGATGATCTCCATGTTCGGGATCTTCTTGTAATTCCCCGCCCAGTCCATCGCGCCGCCCAGCGTCTGCGTCTTCTCCAGCAGCACAACCTCATGCCCGATCCGCTTCGCCGTGATCGCATATTCCATGCCGCCCGAGCCGCCGCCCACGATCACCACCTTCTTGGGCTCCGCCGTCGGGCGGATACGATAGTCCCGATCGCGCCCAAAGGCCGGGTTCTGCGCCGAACCCGCCCAGCCCTTGCCGAAAATATTCCCCTGCAGCAGCGATGCGCCCGTCCGCGTCGACTTGCGGATCTCGTGCGGACGCCCCTCGATGATCTTGTTGGCATAGTCCGGGTCGTCCATCGACAACCGGCACACACCCGCAAGGTCCGCATGCCCGTCCGACACCATCGCCCGCAAATGATCCGGCGCGCCAAGCTGCGCCGAACCGATCAGCGGCGTGTCGATGCCCTTCGCCGTCAGCAGGCTCCGCAGCTTCGCGATATTCTCAAGGTTCACCATGTTCGGCGTGTAAAAACCCGGTCCGATATATTCGGTCGAGGGAATCTCCGGATTGCGGCTCTTGCCCTGCACCATCGAACCAAAGGTGCAGTCGAGCACCGCGATGCCGATCTCATGCAGCCGCGGCGCAAAATGCTCCGCGAAATATTCAATGTCGTAGCCGCCTTCCAGATTCTCGTCGCAGCACAGCCGCGGGATGATCGGAAAATCCTTGCCGCACAGTTCCTGCGTCCGCTTGAGGATCAGCTCGCAAAACAGGAAATGGTCCGCATATTTGTCGTTGCGACCCACATTGGCCAGCAGCGACAGGTTCGTATGCGGCAGCGAGCCGTGGCAGAAGTGGAACGAGATGAAGTCATAGCCCGCCTCCCGGCACCGCCGCGCCGCCTGCGCATAATCCTCCACCAGCGTGTCATACACTTCTTCCGACACAATGCCCGGCTTGGGATTGCCCACGATCACCGCATTGCTCGGCCCCCACGCCACCGTGTTCGGAATCCAGCCCTGTCCGTCCTTCAGCGGGATCGTCGTTCCCAGACCCGGGATCATCCCGCCGTAAAACAGCTGTATCCCCGACAGCGAGTTATTCCCACGGATCACGTCCACCAGATCACGATGACCGATCACATAGGTGTCGTCATACATCCCGAGCATCCGCTCGTTGATCAGACCGTCCCACCGAACACAGGTCGCACCCACAATCGTCGCCGCAGAACCACCCGCCGCGATCGACTCATACGCACCAATGATCTTGTCCGTCACATGCCCCAGCGGATCAGACATGTTCATCGTCGTCGGTACGTGAACCATCCGGTTCCGAAAACGCAAGCCTCCAACCTCAAACGGCTCAACCAACCTGTCCAATGTCATCTCCATCAATCCGGTGCGCTCTCACGCACATGGCCCGTAGACCCGGCACATGTCCGCCGGGCATGGAATGTCGGATGAAGCCAAACCGCAGAGCCAGGCGACCGGCGCATGGTGCGTTCTCAACAACCTCTCCGGCCGAAAAACTTCTTCACTTGAAGCTTTCGACGCGTGCCTTTTGACAGAGAGCGGGCACGCGTTCAAGCGGATTCGTTACCTGAAGTAATTGGTTAGTGAACCGCTTCTTCCAGCCGGAAACGCACGGGCAGATGCTTGAGCCCGTTGACAAAGAAGGACAGGGTCTTGTCCGGCTCCCCCGCCAGTTCGATCGCGGCGATACGTGGCAGCAACTGCTGGAAAAGGATCACCATCTCCCGCCGGGCAAGGTGCTGGCCCAGACACAGATGGGGGCCATAGCCAAAGGCCACATGATCGGTCGGCGCGCGATCTATGTCGAACCTGTCGCCATGGTCGAACACATCCTCATCCCGATTGCCCGACGCATAGCAGAGCATCATCCAGTCGCCCGCCTTCATCGGACGGCCGTGCATCTCGACATCGGCGGCGACCGACCGCATGAACGTCTTGACCGGCGTTTCCCAGCGGACAGCCTCCTCGATCAGCTTGGGCACCAGCGACAGGTCGGCCTTCACCCGACGGAACAGGTCAGGCTGCGTCGCCAGCGCGTACATCGCCGCCGCGGAAGAGGAGGAGGTGGTGTCATGCCCGGCCGTCGCGATGATAGCGTAATAGCCGATCTCGTCAGCCAGCGGCATCGGCTGGCCGTCGATCTTCGCGTTGGCGATGATCGTGGCCACATCGTCGCGCGGGTTCCGCCGACGATCCTCCGTCATGGCGCTGAAATAGCGCTTGAGCCCTTCGACGAAGGATTGCTGCGCCTTGCCATATGCCTCAGGATCGGTCAGGTCGACGCCTTCAGGCGTGCTGTCGGGATCGAGCGGGGCGAAATTTTCCTGCGTCAGCCGCATCATCAGCGGAAAATCCTCAGGCGGGACGCCCAATATCTCCATCACCACCTGCAACGGATAATGCAGGGCGATATCCTCAACAAAATCGCAACTGCCGTCCATCGCGAGCATCTTTTCGACGGTCGCCTGAGCGATGGCGGTGATCCGCGCGTCGAGCGTGCGGACATTTTTGGGCATGAACCAGCTTTGCGTCAGCAGCCGGTATTTCATATGGTCCGGCGGGTCCATCTGGACCAGCGATCGCGCCAGATGCGGCGAACCGCCGGTCATCTTGCGGACCAGCCGGTCCGATGCCTGATCGGTCAGGACCGCCGCGCGATCACCATAGGGAAACTGCCGGTTGTCGCGACTGATCGCACGAATATCGGCATATTTGGTGATAACCCAGAACGGATCGAACCCATCGACCTCGGCCCAGCCGATCGGGTTGTTCGCGCGCATCCATTCATGCGCACGGTGGATGCGCCCGTCGGCATAGGCCTTCGGGTCGACCAGCGCCCGCGCATGGTCCTGCGGCAGCCTGTATTCCTCATTCGCCATCGTCCATCCTCTCCCGCCGACGCCGCCGGTTCTTCGTCCGCGCTGGCGCCAGCCTCTCCTGCACTACGTCCCGGCCCGTTACAGGTCGCTCGGAAAATCCGACTCCGCGCCAAGGCCAAGGTCGGGGAAGACCCCGGAATACACCGATTCCTGCAGGCCGAACCCAACGGCGTCGCCGTCCCGCACCATGACCGGCCTGTCGCGGAATTGACCGATCTCCTGCAGCCGCGCCTTTATGTCGGCGATATATTCGCCCTCTTCATGATAAGCGCCCTTCCACGATCCATGCCGCTGGCCGTTCCATTCGCCATAAAGGCCCGTGCGGAGATAAAAACCGGAATCGCCCACCGGCGTCACCTCCAGCGTCCGACGCTCCCCATTATCGAGCAGGATGCGGTAGCTGCCGCCCAGAAATTCCCGCGTCCTGGGATCGAAACGGATGTCCGGGATCATCTCGCGCATGGCGACCTGCTGAACGTCGCCGCTATTGCTCGACACCTCGTTCATATGCCCGGAAAAATACTGCCAGTTATCGTTCTTGAAGAGGAAGTGCATCAGTTCATATTTGGACCCGTCCGGCCGGGTGAGCAGCGACGGCCCCCATAGCAGTTCCAGATTCTTTGTCTCGCTGCGTCCCGGTTGCAAGTCGCTCGGATGTCTCCCGACCCCGTGGCCGCGCATGCCCCAGCTATGATCGCGAAAGGCGAACCAGTCGTCGTCCACCACATGGCGTTCGCCATCCACTTCGACCCAGCCGGAAATAGTGCCGGCCTGATGATAGCGCACGACGTCCATGCCGATACGGTTGCCGGCACGCAGTCGATTGCGCTTTTCGAAGAAGGGGGCGAGTTCCCCTTCGAACAGGATGTCGTAGGCGATCGGCTGCGTATCGTTCCGGTCCAGCCGGAACCGGACCTGCTTCAGCGGAGCGACGACCTCATATTGCACCGGACCCACGCCGGTCTGCAACAGGTCGACGTCCAACTGGCGGCTGGCGCGCACCGTCCATTGCTGCGCCCCGCGCGACACACCGCCAAAGCCATCGATGACATTGCGGTTGTGATATTTGCCGAGGCCGAACGACACGGTCATCGCGCCGTCCTTCCGCATCAGCGCGCCCCAGGTCTTTTCCGTCCAGCCATAATCCGATTCGGCAACCGTCGCGAACGTGTCGGCGATCTGGTGGTTCAGATTCTCGTCAGCGGGTGTCAGGCGGCCAATATTCTCGATCATTCTTCCCCTCCTGCGGGCGATAAGGCGAGACCGGCTCCGTGCCGATCTTTATAGTTATACGTTCAGTGAATGCATAACCCGTCCCTCGCCGGGTAGCAACTCGCGAGGGCAAGGCCAAGCACCGCCGTCAGAAGCGCGGGGCGCGACGCTCCCGAAAAGCGCGCAACCCTTCCTGCAACGCATCGCCGTCCATCAGCCGGTCGAACCCGGCATTGGCTTCCACCGCATCGGCTGCACCGGTGACGATCCGCTTGAGCAGCGCGACGCTGGCCGGCGCATTGCCCGCGATCCTGGCCGCGATATCCATCGCCTCGCCGAGGACGTCGTCGACCAGCCGTTCCGCCAGCCCGATCCGTACCGCTTCGGCACCATCCACGACCGCCGCGCCGTACAACATCAACCCGGCCTGCCCCCGCCCCACACAGGCGACCAGACGCGCCACATCTTCGGGCGGATAGGATACGCCCAGCCGCGCCGGCGGGACACAGAAACGCGCGTGCGACCCGGCAATGCGGATGTCACAGGCGAGCGCGACAGCCACACCGGCGCCGAAACAGTCCCCATCAATCGCCGCGAGGGTGGGTATCGACAATCGCGCCAGCGGATCCAGCGCATCACGCATCATCGCGCGAAACGGCGCCTTGCCCGCGTCGCTTCCGGCAAGTGCCGCCATCTCCTCCAGATGGGAGCCGGCGCAAAATGCGCCATCGACGCCCGACGCAAGGATCAACACCCGGGCACCACCGACGCCAGCGGCATGGACGGCGTCGGCAAGCTGCCGCCAGCCCGACCGGTCCAGCGCGTTGCGGACGGCGGGGCGGGCAATATCGATACGGGCGATGCCGTCGGCCTGGGTCAGCGCGATCATCGGGTCGTCCGGCGCTCAGCGGACCAGATAGCGCTGCCGCAACCGCTCGCGCACGCCATGATCCACGCCCATTTCGTCAAGATAGGCGTCGACGCTGCCGGACACCCGCCTGATTTCCTCAAACGACGTGTTGAGCCATTCAGGCTGCACCCCCAGCAGACGCTGGAGCACCGACACCGGCACGTCATAGCCATATTGTTCCCGCACGGACGGCAGCCAGGCTTCCGCCTGATCCGAAAAACCCTTCGCCTGACTGGACAGCAGGAAATCGGCCATCGCCTCATCCGGCTCCACGCCAAGGATATGGTGGGTGAGCGCAACGATCAGGCCCGTGCGGTCCTTGCCCGCAGTGCAATGCACCAATATCCGCCCCTGCGCATCGGCCATCCGGGTCAGCACCCGGCCGAACATGGGACGGTAACGCGCATCGAACGGCAAATCGCGATAATAAGTGGTGAAGTGCAGATCGACCATGGCCGGATCGGTCGCCTTGTTTTCCAGCACCAGCAGGTGCGGCGCGGCCGACTGCCGGTTGCTGTCGTGCGCCAGCACGCGGGCACGCAGCGCGTCCGGCCATGGCGACGGCTCGTGCGCCTGCTCCAGCACGTAACGCAGGTCGACGATCAGCTCGAAATCATAGGCAGCCAGCGCGTCAACCGCGTCCGGCCGCGCATTGGCGACCCCGCCTGAGCGATAGAGCCGGTCGGCGACGACCTGTCCGCCCAATCGCGACGGATAACCGCCAAAGTCCCTGAAATTCGGAACGGGCATGGTCTTCTCCCCCTCTTCAGGACCGGCCCCGTACGGCGTCGCGCCGGGCCATGCCGATTCCTTTCGCTGAAGCATGTGCCTTCGCCCGCGCCCGGACGCAAGCCGCCAAAATCGGCTGCATCAACCGGACTTGTCGACCGGGCCGGTTCAGCCCTTGGCGACCTTCGTATACATGGGCTTGGGCGTCAGCGCGACATCGAGCGCCGCCTGCGCCTTGATCGCCCGGCCGATCGCCTGTTCGACGGTGGCGCGCGCCGGGCCTTCCGGCGCCGCGTCAATCCAGCGCTGGACCGCGCACAACCAGGCATCGGCCTCATCCCGCATCGCCGCCAGCCGCGCGACCGGCAGATCGTCGGGAGCCGCCGCGAACGGCGCGGCCGGCGCGCCTGTATCCCGCACCGCATCGAACGCGGCGAGGTGGATCGCCAGATGATCGCGCAGCCAGCCCGCCGCCCAGTCCGTGCGGATCTTCAGTTCCGAAAGCAGGTAGATGCTGGCGAACACCTGTCCGCGCGCATATTCATCGGTCAGATTGGGCAGGACGCTTTCGTTGAGGGTGCCGATCACCCCGTCGAACACGCGCTTCAGATCGTCGCTCATAGCCTGTCCGCCAGTTCAGAAAGTTGCGCGGTGATGCCCGCGCGCTGCGACGCGAGCATGGCGGTGCGAACATCGTTGGTCCCCAACGCCATGAAGGCGTGCAACGCGGAAAAGCAGATGCACACCAGCTTGTAGCGCGCCATGATGCCGTAATAGTCGATCGCCGCCGGATCGATGACGGCGCCGCCCGCCGCCGCATAGCGGTCATAGACCTCGCTGCGTTCCATCACGCCGAACAGCCGGTCGGTCAGGCCGTTGAAATCGGGCATCAGCGCCCAGCCCAGATCCTCCTGCGGATCGCCCAGATGTGCCATTTCCCAGTCCAGCAGGCCGGTGATCCGCGCGCCGTCCGCAAGGAAATTGCCCAGCCGGTAATCGCCATGGACCAGGACGACACGCGGCGCGACCGGCGCATTTGCGGTCAGCCAGCGCCGCGCCCATTCCATGACCGGCTCGGGCCGCATCATCACGCTGTCCAGCCGCGCGTTCCACCGCCCCAGTTCGGCCAGCGCCGCGTTCTCGCGGGTCGCGGGGTCGACCAGACCGGCAAATTCGGTGCCTTCCCAGGCGAAACCATGCAGCTTCGCCAGATGGTCGACGAACTGCCGGGCAAGGTCGGGCAGATCCCCGCCCCCGCTCTGGATGAGCTTGCGCGACATCAGCGGCGCGCTGCCCGGGCTTTTCGTGCAGATGATGAAGGGCGCACCCAGATCGGCCGGGTCGTCGCTGTGCCACAGGGCGCGCGGGATCGGCAGTTTCAAAGCCTCGACCGCGCTCAGCACCGCGAATTCCGGGGCCGCGCGATAGGGCGGCAATATCCCGGATTCCGGCGCAATGCGTAGAATCAGTTCACGCCGTTCACCGCCGGTTTCCAGCGTGAAGCCGTAGGTGATCCACGAAAAACCCACCGGAAATCGTCGCAACTGCGTAATTGCGACCGGCTGATCGAACCGGGGCTGCAAATAGGCCGCCAGCCGATCTTCGATCGACGCACCCGATAATGCCGTCATGCCCGCCTCCTGCTATGCCAGCGACGCCTGCTCCCAGCGGTCCAGATGATAATCGGCGGACCCCAGTTGCCGTTCGATCATGGTCGCCCGGCGGAACAGATTGCCGATCGCGATCTCATCCGTCATGCCCATGCCGCCATGCAGCTGAACGGCGGCCTGGCCGACCGTCTTGACCGTCCTGGACACGAACGCCTTGGCGGCCGACACCGCCATCGCGCGCTCCTGCGCCGACCCGCCGATCTTCAGGGCGGCGGCCTGCGCCAGCGCCGACCCCTGCTCGGCCAGCAACGCCATGTCGACGATGCGGTGCTGCACCACCTGATGTTCGGCCAGCGCCTTGCCGCCCTGCCTACGGTTCTGCGTATAGTCCAGCGTATCGAGCGTCAGCCGCCGCATCACGCCGGCGGCCTCGGCGCTCAGTGCGGCTGTCGCCACGTCCAGCACCTCGTCGATGATCGCGGCCGCCTGACCCGGCGTGCCGACCGCCTGTCCGGCAACGACATTCTCTAGCACCAGATCGCAGGCGACCCGCCCGTCGAGCAGCCGATAGCTGCGCCGCGAAACCCCCGGCGCGTCGCCGTCCACCAGGAACAGGGCCAGACCCTCCGCATCGTTGCGCGCACCGCTCGTGCGGGCACTGACGATGAAGGTCGCGGCCTTGTCACCGCCGACGACGATCGCCTTGAGCCCGTTCAGCACGAAGCCGCCATCGCGCGGCGTCGCGCTCAACTGCACATCATGACGGTCGTCGCGCGCGCCCGGCTCCACATGCGCGAAAGCGGGGATGGCCGCGCCGCTCACAATATCCGCGATCAGCGGTTCGGCGGTCTCCGCCGGAAGATGCGCCAGCAGTGCGGCGGCCACCACCACGCCTTCCAGCACAGGCTCGTTCACCAGCCCCCGGCCTAGCTCCTCCATGACAACCATCGTCTCGACCGGGCCAAGGCCAAGGCCGCCGCGATCCTCAGGAAACGGCAGGCCAAGAATGCCCATCTCCTCCGCCAGCCCCTTCCACAGCGGCGATCCCGGCCCCGGTGCGACCGCATCGGCCGCCCTCAACGGCCGGGTCGATCCCTGCGCGGCCAGATAGTCCCTCAGCGTGTCGCGCAGCATTTCCTGCTGCTCTGTCAGTGCAAAGCTCATTGGGCAAAACTCATGTCAGGTTTCCGTATCGGTCGGCCGTCAGCGCGAAAGCTGACGAAAAATGATGTTCTTCTGCACTTCCGACGTCCCGCCATAGATGGTGGCGGCGCGCCCGAAGAAGTAGGACATCACGGCGTCCGGCCCTTCCTGCGGGCCCAATATCTCCTCATTGCTGCCGGGCAGCAACGACTGCACCTGGTCGACCTGCGCATAGACGCCCGACGCCTCCACCGCGAGTTCGGTCGCGCGCTGCTGCAACTGCGTACCCAGCAATTTCAGCATATTGGCGCCCGCGTTGCGGAGCAGCGCATCCTTCGCCGACAATTGCCTGAGCGCCAGCGCCTCCAGCGCCAGCACCTCGACCTCCAGCTCCGCCAGCCTGTGGCGAAAGGCCGGATCGTCGATCGCGCGCTGCTGCGGATCATCGGCGATGCGGCGGATCTGCGCCAGCTTGCCCTTCAGCGCGCCGATCGGCGCGGAACCGAAGCGCTCCACCTCCAGCAGGAACTTGGCATAGTCCCAGCCCTTATTCTCCTCGCCGATGCGGTTTTCCGCCGGCACTTTCACGTCATCGAAGAACACCTGGTTAAGGTGATGCAGCCCGTCGATGCTGGTGATCGGCCGCACCTTGATGCCCGGCGTGCTCATGTCGATCAGCAGGAAGGAAATGCCGGTCTGCGGCTTGCCTTCGGTCGAGGTGCGGACGAGGCAGAACATCCATTGCGCGCGATGGCCGAACGTGGTCCAAATCTTCGATCCGTTGACGACATACTGGTCGCCTTCCCGCACCGCCCGCGTCTTGAGGCCCGCCAGGTCGGAACCGTTGTCAGGCTCCGAAAAGCCCTGACACCAGCGCACACTGCCGTCGAGCAGGCCGGGAATATGTTTGGCCTGCTGCTCGGGCGTACCGAACCTGCACAGCACCGGGCCGACCAGATTGGCAAAAGCGTGGGTCGGCGGTGCGCCCGCGGCGCCCATCTCCTCGTTGAAGATGTGGAGCTGCTCCACCGACCATCCGGTGCCGCCATTCTCCACCGGCCAGGACGGCATGCTCCAACCCTGGGGATGGATCACGTCATACCAGCGGTCCTGAACGGAAAGGTCGATAGGCTCGACGGCGGTCGGCTGGTTGGCCAGTTCGGGGGGCAGCGACTCCTTCAGGAACGCCCGGATTTTCGCCCGGAATTCTGGTTCGGCATCGTTGATCTGCAACTGCATGGCGCGCTCGCCCTCTCTTATCATACCGTCTTGCGATCGTGCGTCTGACATGAATTGACGGATCGATCAATCACCGCACCGGCGAATCCTTCAGGGCGCGGGGAATTTCCACGCATCGGCATAAACGGGATAATCGCGGGTCACCCAATATTGGAACGTGCCATAGCCGTTTTCGCCGCCTTCGCTGCATGCGCATATCTCGTCGGACAGGGCGCGCGCGACGTTCCGGTCGGCTGCGTCCTCCAGGTCCCACACATTGCTCTGCGCGTAATACCGCCCCTTGTCGTCACCATGGTCCCAGCCGTCGAGACCGCCATAAAGACCGCCCTTCAGGAAGAAACGCGTGCCCGCCTTGCGAAACACCAGTTCGCGCCGGCTGCCATCCGCCAGCACCAGATCAAAACGCGCGGTGCGGAACTGCTGGCCCAGCGCATCGCCATCCCATTCGATATCGTGGGTGACGACCTTCACCTTGCGGCGCGGATCGGCCTTACCGCTCTGGGGCAACACCTCCTCGCCTGACACATAGACCGGATCGCCGGGGCCGCGGTCCATCACATAGAGATGGATCGCCCGATCCTCGAACTGCGCGATGGCCCATCCGAACAGCAGCGGCGGGAAAGGCGTCAGCGGCGGACTGGTCTCGTCCGTCCTCAGCGCGGGACGGATGCCCCAGCTATGATCGCGCTGTCCCCACCATCTATCGGGCTCCACCGTATAACGCCGGCCTTCCATCTCGATCCAGCCGGACCAGCGCCCCGCTTGCTGGTAACGCACCAGATCCTCGATCACCCGGTTGCGACGGCGAACGAAACGATGATCCTCCTCATGCGGATGCAGGTGCGACTGGAAGGTCAGGTCGCAGGTCAGGCCCAGATCATTGGGCGCCAGCGTGATCCGATGGCGCTTCATCCCCTCCACCACACGAATACGGAGCGGCCCGATCTCCACATTCAGCGGATCATGCCCGAGGTGGCGGGACAAGCGCAGATTATGCTGCTTCGCGCCGATCGTCACGCCGACATAGCCGTCCATGACGTTGCGATTGGGATGATAGCCGATGCCGGTCGAGAAAATCACGTCGCCGCCAATGTCCATCGCGGCGAAATAGAGCCGCTCCATCCAGGCGGGATCGGAATTGGCGGTATGGGCGAAGCTCGTTGAAAGCTGGTGCCCGATCAGGTCGTCCTGAGGTGTAAGCATGTCCGTTCCTCTCCATCAGGCCGGCAGGGCACGCGCCAGCAGCGCATCGACATCGACGGACGGCGGCAGGGTGCCATATGCCATGCCGCGCGGCCCCAGCCGTCCGGCGCAAAAGGCGTCCGACACGGCATTGGGGGCAAAGCGCATCAGCACCGACCCCTGAAAAGCGAGTGCCATCCGTTCGGTCAGCAGACGCGCGTTCCATTCCGGGTCGCCGCCCTGCGCCACCTGACGGATTTCGGCGCGCAGGGCGTCGATCCACTGGTCCAGCAACGCATTGCCGCCACGCGCGGCCTCGCATTCCATCAGGAACTGCTCGACCGATTCCGGGTCGCCGTGCAGCACGCGCAATATGTCGAGCGCGGCGACATTGCCCGACCCTTCCCATACCGATCCGACCACGGAATCGCGCATCAAACGGGGCATGCCCGACGCTTCGACATAGCCATTGCCGCCCAGGCATTCGAGCGCCTCGGCCGCATGGCCCGCCGCCCGCTTCGACAGCCAGTATTTCATCAGCGTGAGCGCGATCCGGCTGAGTCGCGATCCGGCTATGTCATACGACCCGGCGACATGCATCACGCCGGCCGTGGCCGCTTCGGATTCCAGCGCCAGATCAGCCAGCACGTTGCGCATGGCGCCATGATCCGTCAACAGCTTACCCAGGACATGGCGGTGGCGCGCATTGTGGATCGCCCGCATCGTGCCCACGCGCAGCACGGCCGCATTTTCCAGCATCACGTCGAGCCGGGTGAAAGAGATCATGCGCATGATGACGCCGACGCCCTTGCCCTCCTCCCCGATGCGATGGCCCGGCGCGTCATGAAGCTCCACCTCGCCCACGCCCAGCGCGTGCCAGCCCAGCTTGTCCTTCAGCCGTTCGATGCGGTAACCGGGATGGGCGGATTCCACGACGAAGCAGGTGAGGCCGCCCGGCGCGCGCGCCAGCACCAGCACCACGTCGCCCCAGGGACAGGTGACGAACCATTTCTGCCCGGTGATGCTGTAGGACCCGTCCGCCTGCGGCGTCGCGACCGTCGCGGTGCCACGGATATCCGACCCGCCCTGCCGTTCGGTCATGGACGCGGCGGCAAATGTCACGCTCCCGCTGTCGGTGGACAGCAGGCCCGGCGCATGGCGGGCCTGCAACGCCGGGTCCATCGCCAGCGCGGGCATGATCGCGTAATTGGCCGACACCGGACAGACGGTCGGCAGGCTGAGCTCGCTCCACGTCAGGATCATCGCCGCGCGGGCGGCATGGGCGGGCGGATTATCCTTGCGGAACGTCATGCCGTGCAGGTCATATTCGACCGTGCGATCCACCAGCCAGTGCCAGGACGGATCACGCACCACCCGGTCGACCCGGTCGCCGACGCCGTCATAGCGCTCCAGCACCGGCGGGTTGCGATCGCTGCGTTCGGCATGGTCGCGGCCCTCCGCGCTGCCCACGATCGCTCCCAACCCGTGCAGCTTCTCCAGCGCCCAGTCCGCACCGGCGCGCGACGCCGCTTCGCGCAGCGGCGTGTTCAGCGCAAAGGCGTCATACTCTTCGAGCGGCGGCGCCTGATTCATCACAGCTTCCTCTCCTCTGTCGTCGGCTGGCGTCGCTATGCGTCCCACCGCCCTCCCCGCCCCCCTCCCAAGGAGGGGGTAACGCAAAAAACAGGCCGATCTTCGCGCCCGCCCGCACTCCGCGAAGAACAACTAGACGTTTGTCTATTGATCGATCAATCATAATCATGCCATCGCCCCGGCCTTTGCCCTTCCGGAGTTGCCCCATGCTCTTGATGCGTGACATGATCGACCGCTGCGCCACCAACTTCCCGACCAGGACCGCCTATATCTGCGGTGCCCGGCGGGCGACCTGGGCCCGGATGGGGGACCGTTCGGACCGTCTGGGCGCGGCCCTGCAATCGCTGGGCGCAAGCGCGGGAACGCCGGTCGCCATCCTCAGCCTGGAATCGATCGAGGTCTATGAGCATTTTTTCGCCTGTGCGAAGATAGGCGCGATCAGGATCGGACTGAACCCGCAATATGCCTGGCCCGAACTGTGGCATGTGATCCGCGACAGCGCCGCGCGCATCCTGCTGGTCGACGCGCGCTGCCTGCCGCTGATCGAAGAGCATAAGCCGGAACTGGCCGGACAGGGCATCACACTGATCGGTTATAATGGCGACCACGGCCTGCCCCTTGATTACGAGACGCTGATCGCCGGAGCCGCGGCGCACGCGGGGCGCCCGCCGCTCGAGGGCGATAATCTGCTGCTCTACAGCTACACGTCCGGCACGACCGGATCGCCCAAGGGCGTCATGCTGACCCAGGGCAGCGTCGCCAGCGTCATCGTCCATTCGGTCATGTCCTTCGGCCTCGCGCGCGACGACATCTGGTACATGCCCGCCGCGTCCGCCTGGGCCATCGTCATCATGTCGCTCTTCGGCCTGGGAACCGGCATGACCACCGTGCTGCCCGACGGCGGGTTCAACGTCGCACGCTTTCTGGACGAGGTGGAGCGATTGAAGGTCAGCGCCGCCATCCTCGTCCCCACCATGATCCAGCGCGTGCTGGCGGAGCAGCGGCGCCAGCCCCGCGACATCGCCAGCCTGCGGCTGTTGGTATACGGATCGGCCCCCGCCACGCCCCATCTGATCCGCGAAACCCGCGCGGAACTGGGCGTGCTGATGGTGCAGGCCTATGGCCAGACCGAATCCACCGGCGGCTGGATGGCGGTGCTGACCGACGACGACCATCGCATCGGTCTGGAAAGCCGTCCCGAACTGCTGCGATCGGCCGGCCGGATCGGCGTCCATTACGAATGCACCATCCGCGACGAGGCCGGCGCCATCCTGCCGCCGGGCGAACGGGGCGAGATATGGCTGCGCGGCACCTCGCTCATGAAAGGCTATCTCAACCTGCCCGAGGAGACGGCCGAGGCGTTGCAGGACGGTTGGTTGCGCAGCAACGATATCGGCATGATGGACGCGGACGGCTATCTCTATCTGCTGGACCGGCAGAAGTTCATGATCATCACCGGCGCCGTCAACGTCTTCCCCGCCGCCGTCGAAAGCGTGCTGGCCGACCATCCGGTCATCGCCGAAGTCGCGGCGGTCGGCGTCCCGCATCCCGAATGGGGAGAGGCCGTCATCGCCGTCGCCGTCGCCCGCCAGCCGGACCAGCAGATCGGCGTTCCCGAACTGAAGGCCTTCTGCAAGGGGCGGCTCAGCCCCCCCGAAACCCCCAAGCACATCCTGTTCGTCGACGAACTGCCCAAGACCGTCAACGGCAAGGTACGGAAGGCCGACATCAAGGCATGGGCCGAGACGCAGGCAGAGCGCATGCCGTGGGCGGCCGCCGGCTGAAGACGGCGACCTATCGCAACGCGGCGCGCTGCACCTTGCCGCTCGCCGTTTTGGGCAGTTCGTCCACGATCTCCATTTCCCTCGGGCGCTTGTAGGCGGCCAGATTGACGCCGCAATGCTCCAGCAGCGCTTCGACCGAAGCGGCGCCGGGTGATCGCAGGACCACATAGGCCTTCACCGTTTCGCCGCGATAGGGGTCGGGCACGCCGATCACCGCCGACTCTTCCACCGCCGGATGCGCGCTCAGCACATCCTCCACCTCGCGCGGCCAGACCTTGAATCCGCTCGCGACGATCATGTCCTTCTTGCGATCGACAAGGTAGAGCCAGCCCGCCTCGTCGAAAAAGCCCACATCGCCGGTTTGCAGGCCATCGGGACGCAGGGCTTCCTCCGTCGCGTCCGCCCGTTCCCAATAGCCGTCCATCAGGATCCGGCCTTGGACTATGATTTCCCCGATCTGACCGACGGGCAGGCTGCGCCCCTGTTCGTCGGCGATCCAGACATCTACTCCGGGCAGCGGCACACCGACGGACAGCGCGCCGGTGTCCGGGTCGATCGGCGTATCGTCGCGCAGCTTGAGCGGCGCCACGCAGGCGGCACCGCTGGTTTCCGTCATGCCATAACCCGTTTGCGCCGGAAGGCCGTAATCCAGATTGAGGCTCCTCACCAAAGTCGGCGAGTTGGCCGCGCCGCCGATCCCGCACGCCCTGAACGATGCGAAGCGATCGCTGCCTGGCGCCATGCCCTTCGTCAGCGCCATGAACGCCGTCGGCGCGGCGGCGGTGAAAGCGGGCCGATGCCGGGCTATCGCCTCCAGCGCGACGTCCGCTGCGAACTTGTAATGCAGTATCAGGCTGCCCGCCAGATCGAACGCTGTCAGCACGGTGCACATGAGGCCCGTGGTGTGGAATATCGGCGCGAGCGCGATCACGGCGTCGCCGTCCTCCAGACCATAAGCGAAGCGCGCATGAACGGCGGAACGGCTGGCGGCGTGATGCGAAATCAGCGCGCCCTTGGGCGCACCCGTGGTCCCCGACGTGTACATCAGGAAGGCAGCGGGACACAGCGCGCGACGCATGAAGTCGATGGGCGCGGCGGACGCGGTCACGGACATGAGCGACGGCTCATCGCAAGGCCGCTCTTCCCGGGCGACCACGCTGGCGCGGCCGCCGTCCGAATGGTCCAGCCCGGACGCGACCAGAACGGCAGCCGGCCGCCAGCCACCGGCGGGAAGCTGCTCGAGCACGTCATGGACCAGCCCCGGTTCGAGGATGAGGCAGTGCGGCCGGGCGTCTTCCAATATATGCGCAAGTTCACGCGCGCGGTTCATCGGGTTGACCGGCAAAAACACGCCGCCCGCCTTCCAGGTCGCCAGCATCGCGATGGGAAAGGCCGGAATGTTCTGCATGAAGACAGCCAGCCGATCGCCCGGCCTGAAGCCCGTTCGTACAAGATGGGCGGCCAGCCGGTCGCTCTGCGTGTCGAGGTCGCGATAGCTGATGACAGCGTCGAAATAATGGATCGCCGCGCCTTCCGGGTTGCGCGCGACAGCAGCGTCAAAAATGGCAAGCAGGTCCGTATACGCGGCCTCTATGCGCCAGTCCTCGTCGATCAGCCTGTCCCATGGACGATCCCTTTCTTCTGCGATGAACGGGGCTGCCGTGTCCATGGATATGCTCTCCTGTCATTATCGGCCTGCGCAAAGGCGATACCACGCGGACCTAGGCGGATGGCGCGCGCATGTTACCCTACCAAAGGCGGGGCCTGGCGGCCGGACATCGCTCAGCCGGCCATTTCCAGCAGATGCATCCGCGCGAGCGCGGCCGTGCGGGATTTGACCCCCAGTTTCAGATAGATGTTGCCCAGATGCCATTTCACCGTGAGGATGGAATTGCTCAGACGCTCGGCAATCTCCCGGTTGGACAACCCCTTCGCCACAAGGTCCATGATCCGCCGCTCGATCCGGGTGAGACGCACCGCTTCGACGGGATCGTCGCCCTCCGCTTCAGGGACGACCGATACGATCCCCGCCGCGTACGCCAGATCGTTCACCAATGCCCGATGGCGGGCCTCGAACGCCTTGCTTTCCACCTGCGCCCGCAAGTGGACGACGGTGGGCGCCAGCAACCTCGCTTCCTCCAGCATCAGTTGCCTGACAGCCATGTCCGACGTGGCGGATTCGCAGTCCCAGAACATCCGCAGCGCCCTGGCGACCTTCCCTTCCGCCGTGGCGATGGCGATGCGCAAGATGCTGGCTTCCGCCCATCGCAGCGTCCGTTCCGAACCTTCCGTCCGACGCAGGATCGGCTGGACCAGCGATATCGCCTCCGGCAGATTGCGTTGCTCATACATCAGGCGGGCCATCACCATCTTCAGCTGTTCCTGAAAGCGCAAACCGAATTGCGCGGTGGAAGCGGCTGCCTGGATATGCTCCATCTCCGATCGCACATAAGCGAGCCGCCCGCGCGGATCAGCCTCCAGACACAGCTGGCAGGCCAGCAGGCGCAGCATCAACCGTCCCCGCTCCCCGCCCCGGCGCGCGATGATCGCATAGGCCTCTTCCAGCAAGGTCAGGGCATCGGTCAGTCCGAATGCGTGCAGGGCGCAGCGTGCGGCGGTGGTCCATCCGACCACCATCGTGTCCACGGTGGCATGACGCGTGCCCGACGCAAGGCTCCGGTTGATGAGATCGACGGCGCTCTCCCGGCGGCCCAGCCGATATTCCACATGGGCCAGCACGACTTCCAACGTGCTGCGCAGCAGTCCGCGCACGGATGCGCGGTTCAGCAGGGCTTCGATCGCGTGGCGCGCCGCGGCGGGCCGTGCCCCCTCGATATGATACATCGCCCATTCGATGGCGATCCACGTCTCGATGAAGGGGGAGGTCGCCTTCGCGATCTCGAAGCTGCCAAGCTCCAGCGCCTGCCGCATGGACCGCATGTCCAAACAGGCGTGGCAGGCGACCGACAGCGTCACCGCGACGGTGGCGCGTTGCAGGGAATCGCGAATTTCCCGCTGAAGCCACCGGTCGGACAACCGGCGAACCGCCTCGAACCGCTCCACCGCGAAACAGGCCAGGATCGCGCGGAACTCCTCTTCGGCCGACGCTTCGGGGCGAAGCAGCAGGTCCTGAACGTCCGTGGTGGGGTCCAGGCGCCGCTGGATCAGCGCGGCCTCCGGCTTGATGGCGGGCGCGATCTGACGAATGGCCCGCTCGGACACGAAGCCGCGGCTCAGCAGCAATGTCGCATCGCCGAAGCGGGCGAATATCTCCAGCGCATTCTGCCGCAGCTTGTCGGCGGCCAGCGCTTCCTGCCCCGCCGCGACCAGGCATTCGATCGCCTCGGGCCAGTCCCGGCGTTTTTCGAACCAGTCCGCCGCCGCGTGCAGCGTCTCTGCAAAGGCATCGGGGTCCAGCCGCAGTTGCCGGTCGGCCAGGAAGGAGCGGAACATGGGGTGGGGGTGCAGCGCCCGCGCCCAGCCGCCGCCCTGGCCGAAAAAGGGGCAGATACGGCGCGCCTCCTCCCACATCTGGCGCGCGCCGGGGCCCGCCAGATCCGACGCCAGCTCCATCGACAAGGGCGAGAGCATACCGAAGCGGGTGACGAAGTCCCGAACGCCCCGGGGCAGGTGGGCAAGCACCTCTTCCTCGAAGAAATCGCTGAACAGTCCCGCATTGCCGCCGAACCCGGCGGCAATGCGGGTAAGGCTCTCGCCATTGGCGATCCGGTCGGCGACGAGACGCCATGCCCCCATCCACCCTTCGGTTGCCTGCATGATCTGTTGAAAATCGCGGGACATGGCCTCCGCCATCGTCGTCGCCGTCAGTTCGCGCGCTTCCTGAAAGGTCAGCGCCAGATCGTCCATGCCATATTCGATCAACAGCCGCTTCAGCCGCAGGCTGGCCACCGGCACGCGCAAGGGGCGATCGGCCCCGATCAGGAGCGCCACGCCCCTTGCTTCGGCAGCAGACGCCAATATGGACCCGGCGTCCGCCTGCGGCAATCTGTGGAAATCATCGATGATCAGCAACCGACGTCCGCCGCCGTCGCCTGCGCCCAGAATGGACACGGCCTCTGCGACCGGCGCATGCCGTGCCGACAGGGGAATGGTGAGGAAGGAAGGCTGCATGCCGATCCGCGCCGCACCCGCCATGACCTGATGCAACAGCTCCGTCTTCCCCGATGCCGGGGGCGCACCGATCAGGCTTATCGGCCAGGTCCGTATATTGTCGACGATCCGGCTTGCGACCTTGCGCTGCAAGGGCGCGGCCGCCCGACTCTCTCCCCAACGCATGTTTATATCCCTGGCCGGCGGCGGCCACCGGCGCCTCATCCGACAACCGCGCGATCTGCCCATCATGCGACGGTTTGAACGATTGTTCAACCGCCGGCAACCGGGGCGCGGCACCCGCGGTGTCGACGCTCTCCGCCTGCACCCACGCCAACCGGATCACGCCTTAACCCGACCGCAGAAAAGCGCCCACCCCTCCCTTGGTAGGGTTTTGGACCGGCCCGTCGGTCCTAGCGACATCGGCAACCACGAATCGGAGGAAGGGGAGGATCATGACATACCGCACCGCTTACAAAAGGGCGTTCGCGCTGTTGTGCGGCGTTTCGCTGAACGGCATGCTTGTCGTGCCGGCCAGCGCCCAGACGGCTGACGCAGCCCAGGCGCAACGCGACCAGGCGCCGGGCGAGATCATCGTCACCGCCAACAGGCGCGCGCAATCGACCGCCACCGTCGGTGCCTCCATCCAGTCGCTCGACGGCAGCGCGCTGCAATCGCGAGGCGTATCGAACGCGTCCGATCTGGCAAAGGTCGTGACCGGCTTCACCGCGGCCGACACGGGCTTCAACACGCCGGTCTACAGCCTGCGCGGCGTCGGTTTCAACGATCCCAGCCTCGCCTCCAATTCGACAGTCGCCGTGGGCGTGGATGAAATTCCGCTGCCCTATTCGGTCATGACCCAGGGCGCGACGCTGGACCTTGAACGCCTGGAAGTGCTCAAAGGCCCGCAGGGCACGCTTTACGGCCTGAACGCGACCGGCGGCGCGATCAACTATATCGCCGCCAAGCCGACCGACAGCTTCACGGCCGGCGGGCAGGTCACGTTCGGCCGCTTCGCGACGGGCACCGTGGAAGGGTTCGTAAGCGGCCCCCTTTCCGACACGCTGAAAATCCGTGTGGCAGGCTCCGGCACGCTGGGCGGCGACTGGCAGCGCACCTACACCCGGAACGAGGAGATCGGGCAGACGAAGCGCTTTGCCGGGCGCGTGCAGATCGCCTGGGAACCCAGCGACCGAGCGAAGGTCGATGTCATCGCGAACGGCTGGTATGACGGATCGGACACCGTCATGCAGCAGATCGTGGCCTTCCGCCCGCAATCGCCGGGCAATATCGACCGGCTGCCGCAGGTGTTCGGCTATCCCTTGCCGCCGCGCAACGCGCGCGCCGCCGACTGGACGCCGGGCAATTATGCACGCGACGACCGCTTCTTCCAGCTTGGCCTGAAAATGGGCTACGAACTGACGGACAGCGTGCAGTTGAGTTCCATCACCGCCTATTCCGACTACAAGACGGACGCCGCCAGCGATCGTGACGGCATGGCGCCGCGCAATTTCAACGTCGATACCGAAGGCTATATCAGGAGCTTCTATCAGGAAGTCCGCCTGATGGGCGAAACGCCCGGCCTCACCTGGAGCGTTGGCGCCAATTACCGGCAGGACAAGATTTACGACCTGCAGGTGACGGATATCGGCGAAGGCACCAACAGCTATTCGGCCGGATTCCATTTCGACTCCCCGAACGTGCTGTCGAACCAGAAGGTGAAGACGTTCGCGCTGTTCGGCGACGGCGAACTCAACCTCAGCGATCAGTTCTCGCTGATCGGCGGCGTCCGTTACACGAAGGACCGCCGGACCTTCGCCGGCTGTACCGGCGACGACGGCACCGGCGACACGGCGGCGCTCTACACATTCCTGTCCAATCTGTTCCGCACCGGCGCGGGCCTGACACCGGCAACACCGGCACAGATCGGACAGTGCACGACCCTGTCCAGGGATACCTTCATCCCCGGCATCGTCGAAGACCGGCTGGTCGAAGACAATGTGGCGTTCCGCGCCGGCCTGAACTTCAAGCCGGCGCCGGGCTCGCTGATCTATGCGAGCTTTTCTCGCGGGTACAAGGCGGGCTCCTTCCCCACTCTCGGCGCGGCCTTCGCCGTCGGGTACGAACCTGCCAAGCAGGAGCGGCTGGACGCGATCGAAGTCGGCTTCAAGACGGCGCTGCTCGACCGCAAGCTGAGGATCAGCGGCGCGGCGTTCCATTATGATTATGTCGACAAGCAGTTGCGCGGTCGTATCATCGATCCCGTCGCGGGCAGCCTCTCCAAGCTGGTCAACATCCCCAAGAGCCGCATCTGGGGCATTGAAGGCGATGTGACGTTGAACCCGGTGCAGGGCCTTAACCTCTATGCGTCAGGCTCGTACCTCCATACCGAGGTCAAGGCCTTCACCGGCATCAACCTCCATTCCCAGACCGAGGATTTCAAGGGGCAGACGCTGAACTTCGCCCCGCCCTGGTCGGTCAATGCCGGCGGCGAGTATCAGGCGCCGCTCACAGACAGGCTGGATGCCGTGTTCGGGGCAGACTATGCCTATCGCAGCCGGACGTCAGGCTTCCTGGGCCGTGACCTGCCGATGGACATCAAGGGATATTCGACCCTGGACCTGCGCGCCGGTGTGGCATCCGCGGAAGGCGGGTGGAGCGTGATGCTGTGGGGCAACAACGTCACGAACACCTATTATTGGACGACCACCAATCGCGGGACCGACACCATCACCCGTATCGCCGCGAAGCCCGTGACCTACGGCATCACGCTGAAGGTCGGCTACTGATCCGCGACGCCGCCGGCCGGACCTCCGGCCCGCGGCGTCATCGCTGGTCGCGCAGGATCATCGACTGGCTGCCCATCGCCATCAGTGCCCCGTCCTGGGAAAAGAGGCGCATGGCACCATGCGCGAAGCCGCCGTCGATGGCATGGACACGCACGTCGCACAGTACCCATTGGGTGGGCACGACGCGGACGATGCGGATGGTGTTGTCAAGACTGGTGCCACCCGCGCGGAAACCGACCGCATGGCCCAGCGCATAGGGGATGTGATCGGCGAACAGGGCCAGCATCGTCGCGTCGATCGGACTGTCGTCGACCAGCCGCATCCACAGGATGACCTGGCTGTCGGGACCGGGATCGGGCAGATCGGCGCCGTCATGGTCGAAACGTCCCGCCGCCACGCGGGCGTCGATCAGGCGGCGCATGCCGGGCTTTTCTTCGCGCCAGTTGACCGTGGGCGGACAATCCTGCGGCGGCGCGACCACCGGCGCGTGGCCCCAGTCCTGCGAAATCCTGGCCGGGCGCGAACCCAGCGCGGCGTTCACGGTGAAAATCTCCTTCTCACCTACATGACCGACCACGCGGGCCTGGGTGACAGCGCGTCCCTCGACCGGGATGATGACGTCGAGGTCGATGACCGACGGCGCCTTGGCGAACGACAGATATTGGGCCGTCGCCCAGACCAGCGGTCGCTTGCAGGTCCGCTCCAGCGCCTGCACCGATGCGGCGAGGCCGACACCGCCGAACATGGAGTTGAGATCGCCCGGCCCGACGCAATGCGTGTCCCTCAGCGGCAAATACCAACGGCGCGGATTGTGGGTAGGCTGGACATCGACGATCAATGTGGACACGCGCGCTTGCTCCCTGGGGCGAATGATGATCGTCCCTGCGCCGCAAATGACGGCCGATCAATAGGGGCCGGCGGTTCCGATATAATCGCGATAGTCGGTCGGCCACGCCATTTCGAGCCAGACGACCGCATCGCGCCCGTCGATCTTCGCCCGGCCGGTGGATTCGTTCATCGTGTAGGTCGGGTCCGACGTGATCGCGAGCTGGGCATAGACCTGTGCCGACAGGTCGGTCCGGCGGCCAAGCTCGTCAACGATAACGGCTTCGAAGGCGGTCGGCTCCATCTTGCCGACATAGTCGAAGGAGAAGTCCACGCCGGCGATTTCCGCCATCACATTGTCCTTGAAGACATAGCCGCGGATTTCCGTCCGGCCGATGGCATGCAGTTCCCAGAAATGCACCGACACATCATCGGCGATCTGCGCGTGCAGCCATTTATGATGCTGCATCGCCTTCCAGTCGCGGGTGCCCCAGCTATGATCGCGATGGGCGGCGCAATCGAAGCGGATCTCCCGATCGGGGAGGCGCAGCACGCCCTGGCCGCGCCCCGATTGTTCAGTCCGGTCATCCGCGGCAAAAGGCGGGCAGCCGCGCGGATGGGTGCTGTAGGCATAGGGCGGATGATAGGCTTCAAATGCCAGGTCGAGAGCGACCTTCTCACTGGAAAAGGAGAGGCGTGCGCGCTGGAAGGCAAGGTCGGACTGCAGGTGGAGGCCACCGACGGTCCAGTCGCCGAAATTCATGTCCGCCGTTATATCGACGTGCAGCATCCGCTTCTGCAACGCCCTGTCCCCCACGCCGGGGCCGAAAACGGCAATCGCCGAGCCGGCCGTCTGGTCCCGGTGCATCCAGGTATAGGCGAAGAGCGACAGGCCCTCGTCCGGCAGGCTGAGGGCATAGAGCACCGATTCGCGGGCATTGGGCACGTCACGAAGGACGTGACGGCCGTCATGTTCGGCCGCCACGGCCAGCGCCGGTCGAGCCAGCTGATCATTGGAGAACATAAGCACGGCCCCTTCACGGCTGGCGGGTAGGAAAATCAGGCGGCGGCGCGATCCAGCACCAGACGCTCGAACCGACGCCGATGTTCTTCCGTGCTGCCGAACTGGGTTTCGATCATCAGCGCGCGGCGGAACAAATGGCCGATCGCCAGTTCGTCCGTCATGCCCATGCCGCCATGCAGCTGGACCGCCACCTGCGAAACCGAACGGCAGGCGCGGCCGATGCGCACTTTCGCGGCCGACACCATCGCCGCGCGCTCCTCCGCCGGAGCATCGAGCGACAGGGTAGCGGTAAGGGTGATCGCCTTCGCCTCCTGCGCCGCGACATGCATGTCGACCATCATGTGCTGGAGCACCTGGAATTCGGCGATCGCCTTGCCGAACTGGCGGCGCTGTTTGGTGTAGTCGACCGTATCGGCCACCAGCCGTTCGAGAATGCCGACCGCCTCGGCGCAAAGCGCGGCGACGCCTTCATCCTGCACCTGTGCGACAAGGGCGTTCGCATCGCCGCCCGTGTCGAGCCGCGCGGCGGCGGGGACATGAACAGCGTCGAGTGCGATTTCCGCAGCGCCCATGCCGCCGATCATGCGACAATCGGTACGCGTGATCCCGGCGGTGCCGACCGGCACCACGAACAGCAAGAGGTGGCCGTCGGCCCCGGTCGCGCTGACGATCAGATGGGTCGCCACCGGCGCGTCGAGGACAAGCCGCTTGACGCCGTCGAGGACGAAGCCATCGCCATCCGCACGTGCCGTCGTGGCGATGGCGGGCTGGTCAAGGGTGGATGCCGGTTCGTCATGCGCGAAGGCGATCAGCACGCTGCCGTCGATGACGCCGGTGACCAGATCGGCCGCCGCCTGCCCGCCCGCGCGGCTGAGAACGCCGCCGCCCAGCACCGCGGTCGACAGATAGGGTTCGATGACCAGCGCGCGGCCAATCTCCTCCATCACCACCATGCGGTCGACCGCGCCGCCGCCAAGGCCGCCGGCTTCCTCCGGGAAGGAGGCACCCAGCACGCCCAGTTCCTGCGCCAGGCTGGCCCAGACGGCAGGAAGATGGAAGGCGTCCGACGCCAGCAGTTGCCGACGCCCCTCGAAACCGTAACGATCCTCGAAGAAGCGTGCCAGCGTGTCGCGCAGCATCTGCTGCATGTCGTTGAATTCGAAATCGCCCATGGTCGTCCGCCTCCTTGGAGCGGGATGATTGTCAGTGGTGTTCGTGTCTTGGCTCTGGACGTCCGCCACATCCGGCGCGCCTGCTTTCGTATGGCAGGCTAAGCGGGCTGCCGGGGTGATGCCCGGCATACCGGACGGGACGAACCCGCGTCCATCACCGGCGCAGCGCCATCACAGACCCAAAGTGGCCTTGGCAATGACGTTGCGCTGCACTTCGCTCGATCCGCCATAGATGGTCGAGGCGCGGTTGAACAAATAGTCCATCACTATTTCCGGTCCCGCTTCCGGGCCGACCAGCGGCTGGTTGCTGGTTCCTTCCAGACGATAGGCCTGATCGACCGCGGCATAGGGGCCCAGCGCCTCCACCCCCAGTTCGGAAATGCGCTGGGACAGAAGCGTGCCCAGCAGCTTGAGCGTCGAGGTTTCGGTGCCCAGCTTTTCACCGCGCACCATCTTGCCGATGATCGATCCGTTGACCGCTTCGAGCGAGATCATGTCGATATGCGCGTCGACCAGCTTGCGACGGAAATCGACATCGTCGATCAGCGCGCCGCCCGGCCGGTCCTGGCGGGCAAGATCCATGATCTGCGCCATGCGATATTTGGACTGGGGGATGCCCGCGACGTTCGACCGCTCATGCTCAAGCAGGAACTTGGCGTAGGTCCAGCCCTTGTCCTCTTCCCCCACGCGGTTCGCCTTGGGCACGCGCACATCGTTGAAGAAGACTTCGTTGAGGTGATGCAGGCCGTCGATCGAGCGGATCGGCCGGATCGTCATGCCCGGCGTTTCCATGTCGATCAGCAGGAAGGTGATGCCGTTTTGCGGCTTGCCCTCGCTGGACGTCCGCACGAGGCAGAACATCCACTGGGCGTCATGCGCGTAGCTCGTCCAGATCTTCTGCCCGTTGAGGACATAATCATCGCCATCGGATTCCGCCCGCATCTTGAGCGACGCGAGGTCGGAGCCGGCGCCGGGTTCGGAATAGCCCTGGCACCATTGCACTTCGCCCGAAATGGTGCGCGGCAAATGCTCCGCCTTCTGCTCGGGCGTGCCATAGGTGTAGATCAGCGGCCCGATCATGTTGAGGAACGGGATGAGGCCCGGCGCGCCGGCAAGGCCCATTTCCTCCTGAAAGATCGCCTGCTGGCGCACGGTCCAGCCGGTCCCGCCATATTCGACCGGCCAGCTGGGCACGGCCCAGCCCCTGTCGGCAAGGATGCGGTGCCAGCGCCGGCGCAGGCCGACGTCGAGCGCCATCGAGTTGCGCGGCGCAAGCCGAATCTCCTCCGGCATATGATCACGCAGGAACGCCCTGATCTCCTGCCGCAATGCCTCGTCGGCGGCGTTTTCTTCCTGGCTCATCGTACAGAGACTCCGGTTGTCGGCTGGTTTCCTATCCGCTTTGGCGGCCGCAGCGGCGCATCGCAAGCCCTTAGCGCCGGTTGCTTGATGGATCAGTCAAATTCTCATTTCACTGACGATGAAATCGACGAAGGCCTTGATCTTGGCTTCCGACCGGCGGCCGGGGGCGAACACGATGCTGAGCGGCAGGACGGGCTGCACCCAGTCGGCCAGCACTTCCACCAGCCGACCCGCCGCAATGTCCGGCTCCGCGAGATAGGCGGGCAGGCGGGCAAGGCCGGCACCGGACACGGCGGCGACCAGCGTGGCGGATGTGTCGTTCAGCGACAGGCGGCTGGTGGGCGTCACCGCAATATTCTGCGACCCTGACACAAACCGCCAGTCGAGGCGGCCCACATTGCCCCGATAGAAGATGCACTGATGCTGCTTCAGATCGTCCGGATGCGTCGGCACGCCATGACGGGCCAGATAGTCGGGCGAGCCGCAAATCTTCAGCGGCAGATCACCAAGGCTGCGTTTGACGAAGCTGCTGTCGGGCAGGTCGCCGAGCATGATCGCGATATCAAACCCTTCATCGATCAGGTTTACGTGCCGGTCGACCAGATTACCGTCGATGGCGAGCCGGGGATAGCGGCGGCAGAATTCCGTCAGCAGCGGGACGATGCGCGCGCGCCCGACCGACGTCGGCGCGACGATCCGCACCGTCCCCTCCGGCTCGGTGGCCCGGGCCGCCACCGATTGCTCGGCGTCGATCAGCAAAGGCACGATGGCCCGGCATTTTTCGAGGTAGAGATGCCCCATGTCCGTCAGCGCGATCTTGCGCGTGGTGCGTACCATGAGCTGGGCCGAAAGCCGCTCCTCCAGCGCGCGCATCCTGCGGCTGAGGGTCGATTGCGCGACGCCCAGCCTACGCGAGGCGGCCGTGAACCCGTTTTCCGTGACGACCGTCAGAAAGATTTCCGCGTCGCTCAGCGTGTGCCTGACATCCATGCAGATTTGCATTAATGTAATCGAGTCCTGTTGGATAGTCCTTCGTCCAACCTGCCCGTATGTGCAGCACCGAAGGCCGAACCGCGACCGGCCTTGGAAATCGGCAAAACCCGCGCGAATAGCCGAGCAGCGCGGGACCGGGGTGATTCGCCCGGACCGTCGATCGGCTCCACTCGCCAACAACACGCCGCACGTCACGGTCCCGCAACAGGGATGTCGGGCGATGCAGGCATAGACCATATCCCAGGGAGGGTACGAACATGAAGAAGACCATTTCGTTGCTGCTGGCCGGCGCCTCGATGACAGCCGCCGTCTCCGCCCAGGCGCAGGATTCCGCGTCCGATTCCGGTGAAATCGTCGTTACCGCGCAGAAGCGCGAACAGGCGCTGAGCGATGTTCCCATGTCCGTGAGCGCCGCGACCGGCGACCAGCTCATCAAGCAGGGCGTAACATCCGCCGCCGACCTGGGCCGCATCGTGCCGGGCTTCAGCTATGTCGAAAGCGCCAGTTCCACGCCAATCTATTCGCTGCGCGGCGTGGGCTTCAACGACACCACGGTCGGCGCGCGGCCGACCGTCAGCGTCTATCTCGACGAAGCCCCGCTGACCTTCTCGGTCATGAGCGTCGGCGCCCAGCTCGACCTGGAGCGGGTCGAAGTGCTGAAAGGCCCGCAGGGTACGCTGTTCGGTCAGAATGCGACCGGTGGCGCGATCAACTATATCGCCGCCAAGCCCACCACCACCTTCAAGGCGGGTTTCGACGCCAGCTACGGCCGGTTCGACACCGCCGACGTGCAGGGCTTTGTGAGCGGTCCGATCACCGACACGCTGTCGGTGCGCGTTGCCGGCCGTGTGCTGATGGGCGGCGACTGGCAGAAGAGCTACACCCGCGACGACAGCCTGGGCGAGCGTTACATGCGGCAGGGCCGCATCATGCTGGACTGGCAGCCGACCGACCGGCTGAAGGTGTCGCTGAACGTCAACGGCTTCGTCGACAAGTCCGACACGCCGGCCTCGCAGCTCATCGGCCTGGTGATCCAGTCGCCCGCCAATGTCGGCTATGTGCCCGATCTGATCTCCTATCCGCTGGCCCCCGAAAAGGCCCGCGCGGCGGACTGGACGCCGGGGATCGACTATGCGCGCAACAACCGCTTCTATCAGGCGATCGGCCGCATCGACTATGACCTGACGGACGATATCACGCTGACGTCGCTGACTTCCTACGGTCACTACAAGACCGACCAGACCAGCGATTCGGACGGCACCGCGCTGTTCACATGGGAAACCAACATCAAGGGCAAGGCCACGACGTTCAACCAGGAAGTGCGGCTTGCGGGGCTGACCGGCGGGCTGAACTGGCTGGTCGGGGCGAGCTATGCCCGCGACAAGACGTTCGAGGACGACTTCGTCCCACACCCCTATTCGACCGGCGCCTATGCCTCCCTGCCCCACGGCATCACGTCGAGCACGGGCTATCGCGGCGCGCAGGATTTCAAGACCAGGGCGGTGTTCGGCAATCTGGATTACGACCTGTCCGACATGTTCACGCTCCACGCCGGCGCGCGCTACACGAAGACGAAGCTGGCCTATGACTCGTGCAATACCGGCTATGCCGAATCGATCCAGTCCTACACCAACTTCTTCAACCACTACCGGGCGCAGATCGGTCTGGCTCCGATCACGACCGCGGATTTCCAGAACAACTGCATCTCCATCGACGCGAATTTCTATCCCGGCTCGATCGTGGGCAATCTGAACGAGGACAATGTGTCCTGGCGCGCGGGCATCGATTTCAAGCCGAGCCCAGACCACATGATCTATGCCAACGTCAGCCGCGGCTACAAGTCGGGCAGCGCCCCGGTATCGCCGTCGCTGCTCCAGTCGCAATTCGCGCCGGTAACGCAGGAAAAGCTGACCGCCTATGAACTGGGCTTCAAATCCTCGTTCGGCCGGGCGATCCAGATCAACGGCGCGGCCTTCTATTATGATTATCGCGACAAGCAGCTGAAAGGCCGTATCGCGACCGTTCCCAACATCTTCGGTCCGCTGGAGGCGCTGGTCAACGTGCCCAAGTCCAGCATCACGGGCGGTGAACTGCAGGTCCTGCTGCGGCCCGCGCCGGGCCTGACGCTGAATGCGGGGGGCACCTATCTCAAAACGAAGATCCGCGGCGACTTCGTGAACTATACGGTGCTCGCGCAGCAGGCCAATTTCCGTGGAGAGCCCTTCCCCTACACGCCCAAATGGCAGGGGACGGCGGACATCAATTATGAGTTCGATATCTCCGACGATCTGGAAATGTTCGCCGGCGCCAATGTCAGCTATCGCAGCGGCACCAACGCCAGCTTCGGCAATGCGGAGTTGCTGGACATCGACGCCTATGCGCTGCTCGACCTGCGCGCCGGGGTGCAGACCAGGGACGGACGCTGGACGCTGACCGCATTCGGCAATAACGTGACGGACAAATACTACTGGACCAACGTCGCGAAGATCACCGACACGGTACGGCGCCTTCCCGGGATGCCCGCCACCTACGGCCTGCGCTTCTCCTACCGCTTCAACTAGGACGATCAGGCAAACGCATGTTCACCGTCAGCGACGCCGTCCGGCACTATGGGCAGGACCATCCCGAGGCCATAGCGCTCATATTCGAAGACCGCCGGACGCGCTTCGCCGATCTGGACACGCGCGCTGACAGGGTGGCTGCGGCCATCCTGGCGGCGGGCGTGCCAAAGGGCGGACGGATCGCCTATCTTGGCAAAAACAGCGACGTCTTCTTCGAAATCGTGCTGGGCGCGATGCGGAGCGGGACGTGCCTGGTGCCGATCAACTGGCGGCTGGCCCCGCCGGAAATGGACTATATCGCGCGCGACAGCGACGTGTCGCTGTTGTTCGCGGGAGAGGACTTTCTCGACCGGGCCGGCGCGCTGGCGGCGCGGGTGATCTGCATCGAAGGCGCGCGGGGCGCCATACAGGGCTATGCCGACTGGCGGGATGCCGGCGGCGACGGGACCGCGCTGCCGCCGATCGACCCGGAAGCGTCCTTCCTGCAATTCTACACGTCGGGCACGACCGGCCATCCCAAGGGCGTCATCACCACCAACGCCCGCTATGCCGCCCATCTGGCGCGCTTTGCGACGCTCGACAAGCCGTGGATACGGGGCACCGGCATCGGTGACGTGATCCTGGTGCCGATGCCCAACTATCATCTGTCGGGCGGCGGCACCGGGCTGGAGGCGCTGTTTTTCGGCTCCACCGTGGTGGTCCAGCGGGAATTCTCGCCGGCCGGCTGGCTGGACGCGATCGCGCAGTACAAGGTGAACCGGGCATTCCTGGTGCCGGCCGCGCTGCGGCTGGTGCTGGATGACCCGCGCCTGCCTGGACTGGACGTAAGCAGCCTGAACTATGTGTCCTATGGCGCCAGCCCGATCCAGCCGGAAGTGCTGTCGCAGGCGCTGGAGCTGCTGGGCTGCCAGTTCGTCCACCTCTATGGCATGACCGAATGCATGGCCAGCATCACCGCGCTGGACCCGCATGAACATACGCTGGATTTCGGGCCGCGCATGAAATCGGTCGGCCTGCCGCTGCCGGAGATGGAAATCCGCATCGTCGATGCTGACGGCAAGGAACAGCCCGTCGGGGAAACCGGCGAAATCCAGCTTCGCGCGCCGTTCACGATGGTCGGTTACTGGAACCGGCCCGACGCGTCGGCCGAAGCCTATGCCGAAGACGGCTGGATGCGGACGGGAGACGCGGGATACAAGGATGCCGACGGCTATCTCTATATCCGCGACCGCGTGCGCGACATGATCATATCGGGCGGCGAGAATGTGTATCCGGTCGAGGTGGAGAATGCCGTGACCAGCCATCCCGCCGTCGAGGAAGCGGCCGTCATCGGCATTCCCGACGCACGCTGGGGGGAGGCCGTGGCGGCGATCGTGGTGCCCAGGGCAGGCGAAACGATCGACGCGGACGCGCTGATCGCCTGGACGCGTGAGCGGATCGCCCGGTACAAATGTCCGCGATCCGTGCATGTGGTCGAGGAACTGCCCCGCAACGCGTCCGGCAAGGTGTTGCGCCGGACGCTGCGCGAGGCGTTCTGGACCGCCGATCAGCGGTAGTTTGCGAGACGAAGGCCCGGCCTGTCCCAGCGGAGCTTCGCCAGCCGGCCGCTGGCCGACAGCGTCACCCAGGCGTCCTGCATGTCCGCCCCGCCAAAACAGATGTTGGTGGTGAGGATATCCGGGAACGGCATGTCGGTCACCACCCCCGTCGTCGGGTCGACCGACGCGATCCCATGCCCTTCGATGATGGTCGCCACGCAGACCTGACCATCCGCCGTGACCGCCAGCGAATCGAGCCATTGCCGTCCGGGGAAGGACGCGACCACCCTGCCCGGCATCAGCGGGCTGGGTGCGGCCTTGCCCGGTTCCTCCAGGTCGAAGCCCAGCAACAGCCGCTGCGTGGTGAGCGCGACATAGAGGGTGGCGCCGTCGGGGGAAAGGCCGCATCCGTTCGCGGTCATCAGGTCGCGCGCGACGGCACGCGCCGGCCGGCCGTCGATATGGCCGTAAAAGACGCCGCCCACATCCACATCATGGTCGCGAGTCTTGCCGCAATCGGTAAAGTAAAAGCCGCCATCGGCGTCGAATACGATGTCGTTGGGACCGCGCAGGGGAATGCCGTCGCATTCATGATAGAGCCGTTCGACCTTGCCGCTGTCGATGTCCACCACCTCGATGCGACCGCCTGAATAATCCAGCGGCTGGTGGCCGGGAAAGAGCAGACCGTCCTGCTGGGTCCAGGCGAAACCGCCATTGTTGCAGACATAGATTTTGCCATCCGGTCCCAGCGCCGCGCCATTGGGGCCGCCACCGGTGGTCGCGATCACCTGTTTTTCGCCATTGGGTTTGACACGGGTGATGCGGCCTGCCTCGATCTCCACCACGATGACGGAGCCGTCCTCCATCCAGATCGGCCCCTCGGGAAAACGCAGACCTTCGGCCACGATCTCAAAATCCATGCGGCTCTCCTGTGTTATATCCATGATATGGTACAGGCGCGGCGGCTCTCGAATTCCGCCGCGCCCTTTGTCGATCTAGAAACGCAGCATCGCATATCCGCCGAACGTGAACGGTTCGGCCATCGCGCCCAGCACGCCGCCGCCGGCCCAGACCGGGTGCTGCGTGGCCACCGCCAGATATTCCTTGTCGGTGATGTTCTTCGCAAAGGCGCCGAGCGTCCACTTGCTGTCACGCGGCACGAAGGTCACGAAAAGGTCGAATATCTCGGTCGGGCCCTGCGAAAATTCGACGGTGTTGAACGGCGTGTAGTAGATGCGGTCGGTGAAATGGCCTTCGCCGCGGAAGGTGAGGTCACCCCAGTCCGGGCGGAACGTATATTCGATACCGGCCGAAATCTGATATTCGGGCGCCTGCGAGAGCCTGTTGCCCTTGCGGCTGACGACCCCCTGCCCCGGCAGGCTGGTGCCTTCCAGCGTCGGGTCCACATTCGCAAACTCGACATATTCGGACCGCAGCCACCCGGCGTTGACGTTCAGCTTCAGGTCGTCGACCGGCATCACCATGAGTTCCGCCTCGATGCCGTAAAGCTTCGCCTTGCCGGCGCTCTCCACCGCCACGGACGGCGGGTCGTTGACGATCTTCTGCACCTGCAGGTTCTTGAACCTGTAACTGAACGCCGTGATGTTGGTGCGCACCCGGCGATCGAGCCAGTCGGCCTTCACACCCGCTTCGAAACCAGAAAGCTGCTGCGGTTTGAACGCCTCCGTCGACTGGGTGCCGAGCGCATAGCCACCGCTCTTGAACCCCTTCGAATAGGTCGCGAACAGCAGCAGGTCGTCCTTGGGCTTGGCGCGCAGCGTCACCTTGGGGGTGAAGGCGGTGCGACTGTCCTTCACCGGCATGATCGATTGCGGCATCACACCGCCGACCGGCGGCGTGGAAGTGCATGGGCAGGCGAACGGATCATTCGCCGGATCGAACGGCCTGGTCAGGTCGAAAGCATAATATTCGAACGGCTTCTTCTTGCGTTCCCAGCTGTAGCGGGCGCCGACATCGATGCCGATATAGTCGTTGAATTCGAAGCCGATCTGGCCAAAGGCCGCCAGCGCATCCGTGACGAGCTTGCTGTCGATGCCATAACCCTGCTTCAGTTCCGAATCCTCCAGCGGCACGCCGCCGAAGGCCGGCACCGCGTTCGAGAAGGCCGCAAGCGAGGTGGAGCGGACCTTTTCATGGAAATAATAGCCGCCCAGCACGAAATTCAGGCGATCGCCGACATTCCCGCTCAGCCGGAGTTCCTCGCTGAACGATTTGGACGCTTCATGGTCGTAGAGCTGCGACAGGGTGAGGTTGGTCTGGTCGAGATCCCACTGGTTGCGATAGTCGGTGTTGCGATAGCCGGTGACGGAGGTCAGCGTGACGTCGTTGCTGATCTGCCACTCTGCCGTCGCCGCCAGCCCCCAGTTTTCCTTCCAGGTATGCGGCGCCAGGTCGGACGCCGAGTTGCGCAGCGTATTGGACGCCACCACGCCGCCCAGTTCGGTGCCGACCAGCGGGCGCTCGTTATTGCCGCGCCGAATCCAGTTCATCAGGCCGCCATTGTCGCTTTGCCAGAAATAATCGGCGGCGAGCAGGAGGGTGAAGGTGTCGCCGGGTTCGAACTTCAGCTTGGCGCGCACGGCGCGCGTCTTGCGGTCGTTGATCTTCGTCTTGTTGCCTTCAACGCCGGATGTCCCCGTACCGTCGCGATCGACCGTCTGAAAGGCGATACGCGCGGAAATACCCTCGGCCAGCGGGCCGCCAACCGCGCCTTCGGTCTGGACCGCGCCGTAATTGCCGACCGTCACCTTGCCGAAGCCGTCGAGCGTGTCGGTCGGCCCCGCGGTGATGACATTGACCGCGCCGCCGGTGGCGTTGCGCCCATAGAGCGTACCCTGCGGCCCGCGCACGATTTCTATGCGGTCGATATCGTAGAGACCGTCGGCGGTCGACGAGGGACGGCTGATATAGACGCCGTCGAGATGGAAGGCGACGGACGCCTCGAAACCGGGCTGGGTGTTTTCCGCGCCGATGCCGCGAATGGTGATGTGGGTGTTGCCGTTGGGCGAATTGACGTTGAGGTTCGGCGCAAGGCTGCCGATATTGGTGATGTCGGAGATATTGCGCTGCGACAGCGCCTGCGCGCCCAGTGCGGAGATGGACAGAGGCGCGTCCTGAATGGATTCCGCGCGCTTCTGCGCCGTGACGATGATTTCGTCGAAGGCGCCCCCGCTGTCCTGACCAACGGCCTGCGGCTGCGCCGGAGCCGCCGTTTGAGCCAATGCCGAAACCGGCACGATCGACAACGCCGCAATGCCGGCGAACAAAGCCGCACGGCTGGCCTGAAATGCCATTATATCCTCCCCATATGATGCTTATAGGCGGCTATTCTTGGCATTTCCGCTGCGCGCTCAATACCCGCAGATTGGGGGGTCAGGGCGGGGGCAGGAGACCGTCACGCTGATAGCGGGCGAACCATTTCGCAAACATTTCCTCACTGTCGAGCCAGTCGGCAAAACCGCTTCTGCGCAGCTTGATCGTGGACATGATGCCGGGCGGAACCGGGCCGTCTGTTCCCAGCGAGAAACAGAAATTGGCAAATTGCGGCGACTGCGCGAGAAAGGGCGCCATGGCCGGCGCACGCAGGCCGTGACGGGCGGCGATCACGTCCCATTGCGCCACGGCACCGGGCAAAAATGTCGTGAAATCGATCGACCGGTCGTCTCCCGGCTCCATCCCCATCGCGGCGGCGATCGCCGGCCAGAGAGTCTTGAGCGCAATGACCTCGCCATTGGTGATGTTGAAAATCTGATTGGCGGCGGCGGGATTGTCCATGGCCCATTCGAACGCGTGCGCCATCAGGTCCGTGTCGCTGGGCTGGGCGATCAGGTTCATCGTTCCGGGATAGTGGAGCGGTTCGCCCCGCGCCTTCAGCAGCGCGCCGTACACGCCGACGACGGCGATGAAATTCATCGCGCTGCCGATCGCCTGGCCGATCACCATGCCCGGCCGGAAAACCGTCCAGCGCCAGTCGCGCCCCGGTTGCCGGGCCTTGAGATAATCCTCCTGCGCCCAGTAGAAATTGGGGATGTCGCGCCGTTCCGACCGATCCTCGCGCGCGGGCAGTTCGGCCGAACCGGCATGGACGCCATAGGCCTTGGGCCCTTGGACGATAGAGACATGGCGAAGCCGCCCCCCCGGCCCGTCCACCGCCTCCATAAGGTTGGCGAGCATCGCGCCGTTGCGCGCGACATGGGCCGGGTCGACCCACCCGTCGACCAGTCGCGGCTCTTCATGCAGCGCCGCATAGACGACATGGGTGACCCCAAGGCCTGAGAAGGCGGCCCGGCAGGCGGTGGGATCGGCAAGGTCGACCGCAACGAAAGTCGCGCCATGATCGGCGATCGGCGGACGGCGGGACACCGCAGTAACGCGCCGTTCCGCCGCGGCGAACCGCTCCACTGCCGCCCGGCCGACCAGCCCGCTGGCCCCCGCAACCAGAATATGCGGGTCGCCCATCGGCGATCAGCGCGCCCAATAAGGGTCGCGCAGACGCTTCTTGAATACCTTGCCCGAATCCTCGCGCGGCAGCGCCTCGATGAACGCGATCGTGCGCGGCACCTTGTATCCGGCGATCGTTTCCCGCAACGACGACCGGATGACGGCGGGATCGAGCGTGGCGCCCGGCTGCGGCTGAACATAGGCGCAGACTTCCTCACCGAACTCCTCGTTCGGGATGCCGAAGACGGCACAATCCGCAACGCCGGCAAGCTTGAGCAATTCCCCTTCTATTTCCGCCGGGTAGATATTCGTGCCGCCCGACACGATGATTTCCGACGAACGGCCCGACAGGTGAAGGAAACCGTCATCGTCGAGGAAGCCGACGTCACCCAGCGACACGAGCCCGCGCTTCTCCGCACGCTTCCGCTTCTCGTCATCGCCATGATAGGTGAAATCGACATAGCCGAAATTCTTGCAGTAAATGTCGCCCGACTGGTTCGCCGGCAAAGGCTCGCCCGCTTCGTCCAGTATTTCGATGCGGACGGCGGGCAGCGGCTTGCCCACGGTGCCGGGATGGGACAGCCATTGCGGCGAATCCGCCACGGTGATGACGCCGACTTCGGTCGAACCATAATGTTCGGCGATGATGGGGCCGAGCCAGTCGATCATCGCCTGTTTGACGGCCGGCGGACAGGGCGCACCACCGTGCATGATGAACTGAAGGCTGGAAAGGTCGTATTTCGCGCGCACCTCGGGCGGAAGCTTGAGCATCCGCACGAACATGGTCGGCACGAGCAGGGCGTGAGTGACGCGATAGCGCTGGATATGCTCCAGCAACGCCTCCGCGTCGAAACGCTGTTCTATCACCAGGTTGACGCCCATCGGCACCAGCGCCTGCGTCCAGCCATTGGGCGTGCCGTGATAGAGCGGGCCGGCGATCAGCGCGACCGCCTCATGCGGGCGGTCCATCCAGTCGCGCATGCCCGTGAGCGCCAGAAACATCTCCAGCGAATGGGCGGCAAGATCGGGCGTGGGCTGCGCGCGGCGCACCCCCTTCGGCCGGCCGGTGGTGCCGGAGGTGTAGAACATCGCGCCGGGCGAAGGCAAAGGTTCGGCCGTGCGGGTGGCATGGCGGGCGACCCACTGGTCCCAATCCTCCACCCCCGCCGGCAGGGGCGGCGACTCCACGCCGTAAATCGCGCAGAGGTCCGCCGGGGTCGGGACGGCGAGGACCGTGACGCCGGCGGGAATCTCACCCGCCACGCGGGCGAGCAGATCCGCATGGGCGACAAGCAGCCTGGCACCCGAATCCTCCAGCACATAGCGCACTTCCGCCGGCGCGTTGTGCCAGTTGACCGGCGTCGCATAGGCGCCGATCTGCCCGGCGGCGAGCGACGCTTCCAGAAAAGCATAATCGTTCCGCAGCAGCAGGGCGATGACGTCGCCCTTGCCTATGCCGGCCTGTTCGAGCCCGGTGGCCGCGCGCGCACCCGCGTCGAGGATCTCCTTCGTTTCGCGGTTGCGGTCGCCGATGCGGATAAACGTCATTCGTTGGTCTCCCGATTTACTTTATGATGACCGGATTGACCGGCGCGCCCGTCCCGCCCACCACCTTGAGCGGGGCGGCGGTATAGTTGAAAGTCCATTGCCCGTCCGCGGCGCAATCCTCCGCCAGTGGATCGAGCTGAGCGATCTCCGTAAAGGCGACGCCCAGATTGCGCATAAGCGCAATGTGCAACGGTAGAAAGACTCCACTCACCGGATCGATCGACACTTCGTTGGCGATCGTGTCGGTGACGAGGTTGGGGATTTCCATGCTGTGGAACCAGTCCACGAGCGCAGACGAATAGGTGAGGCCCGGCTCCAGGAAGTCGCCGTCGAAAAACGCCTTGCGGTCGCGATAATAGGACCCGACCCAGCCCGTGCGGATCAGCACTATGTCGCGCTTCTCGATGGTGACGCCCTGCGCGGCGGCGGCGGCCAGCAGGTCTTCGTGGGTAAAGGTCTCGCCCCGGCCCAGCACCGTCTTGCCCCGGTGACGGGCCATATCAATGAGGACCCCGCGCCCGGCAATGCCGCGTTCGGCGATCGGGAAGATGCTGGCCTTCGTCATGCGCTTCGACGTGGTCCTGGCATCATACCCGTTCCATAGCGTATCGTCCGCCCAGGCATGGCCCAGCGCGTCATATTGGGTGGTGCCCTGCAGATACATGATGATCATGTCGTCGGAATATTCGGAGCCGCCGGGAATGTGCGGCCCCGTACCGCACGCATAATGCCCCTTGTCCCAGATGTTGACATGGATCGGTTGCGACCGGCCGGGCCACACGGGGTCGCCCTCCGGGTCGCCGATCGGCACCTGAAGCGTGAAAACCTTGCCCTGCCGCACGGCCGCGGCGCCGCGCCGCGCCTGCTCCGCGTCCAGATAGTTGAGCGCGCCCACCTCATCCTCGGCGCCCCACCGGCCCCAGTTGCTGGGCGAATCCTTCAGAAGCTCCGTGACGGACACGGTCTGGGATGTGGTCGACATCGGCGGAAATCCTCTCTTCTATCTGCATCTTCCCCGATGTGTACGCGGCGCGGACAGGTCCGGGCTATCCCCCCAAATTGGGGGCATCCCCCGATACCCCCCCTCCATCCATGGCTCCATCTCCCACTCGATTAATGGGGCGCCACTTAATGGAACGCCGCCGGCGCGTCGATCTCACCCCGGCTCCAGGCGATCGACAGGAGCTGTGACCGGCTGCGGGCGTTCACCCGGCGGGCCGCACCCTTGAGATAATCCCGCACGGTGTGCGGAGAAAGGCCAAGGTCGATCGCGATCTCCTTGACATTGCGCCCCTGCGCCATCAGCGACAGGCATTCGCGCTGACGGGCGCTGAACAGCGCGCCGCCGGCGCGCGCGCCGTTGCGGCAACGTTCCACCACGTCGACAAAGGCATAGGCGAGCGGCATCAGTGCGGCCCAGCTGTCGTCCGAAATATCGAGCACCGCGCCCGGCCGTGGGCTGGCCCAGCCCACGAGCGAGGACGTGCCGCGCGGCAGATGCACGGGGACGAGCAGCTGGCTGCTGAGGCCCCAGCGGTTCATATAGCTGCGAATGTGACGCTGATCATGCGAAAGGTCGTCAGGGCGGCCGTCATAGACCTGGCTGGTATAGGGCAGCAGCGCGGTCGTGGCACGCTGGACATCGGGATGGCGCAGCCCCACCCTTTCCTCATACCACCAGCGCAGCATCGTGGGATGCCAACCCAGCAATCCCTGTTGCAGGTTGCAATTCTGCCCGACCTCCACCGGACGGTCGCTATAGACGTCATCGACGAAGGTGGGCGTCGGCAGGCCGATCAGATGCCCGGCCTCCTGCAGGATTTCCACCGCCGGCCTGATGGTGTCGCTGTCGCGCATCCGCACGGCGAAGCCGGCAAGCTGGGTCAGCCTGGACGCGCTGCTCTGCAACGACATGCCTTCCCTCCTCCGCTCACACGATGCGGCTGTTTTCCTTGCCCCAATAGCTGTCGCGAATCAGCCGCTTGTAAAGCTTGCCGGTCGGATGGCGCGGCAGTTCGGCCATGAAGTCGAACCGGCGCGGCGTCTTGACCCCCGAAAGATGCTCGCGGGCCCAGCCCGCCAGTTCGGCGGCGAAGTCCGGCGTGGCATCGGCCCAGTCGAGCGGCTGAATGACCGCGACGACCTGTTCGCCCATTTCCGGGTCGGGCGCGCCCACGACCGCCACGTCCGCGACGCGCGGATGGGTGACGAGGAGGTTTTCGATTTCCTGGGGATAGATGTTCACGCCGCCCGAGATGATCATGAAACTCTTGCGGTCGGTCAGGAACAGATAGCCGTCCTCGTCCAGCCGGCCGACATCGCCCAGCGTCGTCCAGCCATATTTGTTGGTGGATTCGGCGGTCTTGGCGGGATCGTTATAATATTCGAACGGCGCGCCGCCCTCGATATAGATGACCCCTTCCTGCCCGGCCGGCAACGGCTCCCCGTCCTCGCCGCAGATGCGGATCGTGCCCAGCACGGCGCGACCGACCGACCCGGGCTTCTTCAACCATTCCTCGGACCGGATCATGGTCATGCCGTTGCCTTCGGTCCCGGCATAATATTCGAACAGGATCGGCCCCCACCAATCGATCATCGCCTGCTTGACCGGCACCGGACAGGGCGCGGCGGCGTGGACCGCCACCTTCAGCGACGACAGGTCATATTTCGCCCTTACATCCTCCGGCAGCTTCAGCATGCGGATGAAGTGCGTCGGCACCCACTGGCTGACGTTCACCTTGTAGCGTTCGATGAGCTCCAGCGCCTTTTCAGGGTCGAATTTCTGCATGATGACGATGGTCCCGCCAAAACGCTGTATCATCATGCAGAAGCGCAACGGCGCGGAATGATAGAGCGGCGCGGGGCAGATATAGATGCTGTCCTGCGACACGCCGTAGAGATCGCGCGACACCCGCATGATCGTCGTCTCGGCCGCGATGTCCGTGGCGTCGGGCAGTTCGCCCCGGATTCCCTTGGGCCGTCCGGTCGTGCCGGAGGAATAGAGCATGTCGGTGCCGCCCCGTTCGTCGGCGATCGGCGTGTCGGGCTGCGCGCCCGCCTCCGCCTCCCACGACCGGGCGCCGGCGACGCCGTCCCCGACGGCGAACACCGCAAGGTCGGGCAGCAGCGCTGCAAGAGCAGGCCCCTCAGGGCCGACGCTGCCGGACGTCACGACCAGCTTCGAATCGCTGTCGCGCACGATATATTCCGCCTCGGCCGCCGTGAGCTTGGAGGACACGCACACGAAATACAGCCCCGAACGCTGCGCGGCCCAGGCGATCTCCATGTAGCGCGGATGATTTTCCAGAAAGATCGAAATGGTGTCGCCGGCCTGCAATCCCAGCGATCGGAACAGGTGCGCGCCCTGGTTGGACCGGCGGTCCAGCTCCCCATAGGTCAGCGTCTCGCCGGTTTCATAGATAATCTGCGCCGGATGATCGGGACGATTCCGGGCATGAATATAGGGATGCATCAACCTCTCCGCCAAAACTGTATATTGGCCCATGATTATAATAAGCGTGACCGCGAATCCAGTGGGCTGGCCACACCCCCGGAAGACCGCGCTCCACCCGACGCGCTTTCGCGCCGCCCCGCTTGACTAGTCCACAAGTCCTAGTTACCGACATTCTATAACAGTTGGAGAGGCGCGCCGCCTCTGAACCGGGGCAGACAGGCATGACCGCGATACTCGACCAATCGACACCCGTGATCGCGATCGGGGCTACGGGACCTTATGGCCAGGCCCAGATCGCCTTCATGCAGGGGGCAGGCACCAACATCGTCGGGCTGGTTGCGCCCGGACGTGGCGGCACGACCACCGGCGGCCTTCCCACCTTCGACATCATCGCCGACGCGGTGACGGCGACGGGCGCCAAGGCCGCGATGATCTATACGCCCGCGCTGGGCGTGAAGGACGCGCTGATCGAATGCGCCGACGCCGGGCTGACACTGGCGGTGGCGGCCGCCGAATTCGTGCCGCTGCACGACGCGCGCATCGGCATCGCCCACGCACGGTCGAAGGGCATGTGGGTCGTTGGGCCCAACACCGCCGGCATGGCGGCGCCGGGCAAGGCGATGCTGGGCGCGATCGCGACCGGGCTTACCTTGCCGGGGCGGACCGGCGTGATCGGCCGTTCCGGGACCCTGACGATGACCATCGCGCGTCTTCTGACCAATGCCGGCGTCGGCCAGAGCCTGGTGATCCACGCCGGTGGAGACATGATCGCGGGCGCCAACCCGGTCGACTGGCTGAAACTGATGCTGGACGATGAGGGCACTGACCAGGTCGTCTATCTGGGCGAGATCGGCGGCAGCAAGGAATATGCGATGCTGGACGTGATTCGCGCCGCGACCAAGCCGGTCTATGCGCTGATCGTCGGGCGCCGCGCTCCGGCCGGCAAACGGATGGGCCATGCCGGCGCACTGATCGGCGGGGAAAAGGAAACCGCACAGGCCAAGCGCCAGGCACTGCGCGACGCGGGTGCCATCGTAGTCGATTCGCCGGCCGAAATTTCGGCCGCCATCTTGAACAACAAGGCGAGGAAGAACAGCAATGTCGCTTGACGCGCAGGAAATCCGGGATGCCGTCAAGGCGATCTGTGACCGGTTCGACGACGAATATTGGCGCAAGAAGGACGCCGAGCACAGCTATCCGCACGAATTTCGCGAAGCGATCGCAAGCGCGGGATGGCTGGGTATCACCATGCCGGAGGAATTCGGCGGTGCGGGCCTGGGCATCAAGGAAGCCGCCGCGATGATGCAGACGATCGCGGAATCCGCCGGCACGCTGGCAGCTTGCACCACCGTCCATATCAACCTGTTCGGGCCGCACCCCATTCTGGTCTATGGCACCGACGAGCAGAAGAAGCGGATCATCCCGTCCCTCGTCACCGGCGAGCAGAAGCCCTGTTTCGGCGTGACCGAACCCGATGCGGGCCTGGACACCACCAGCATCAAGACCTTCGCCAAGCGCGACGGCGATGATTATATCATCAACGGCAGCAAGATCTGGACCTCCACGGCGAAGGTCGCGAACAAGATCCTGATCCTGGCGCGCACCACGCCCAAGGAAGAATGCGCCAAGCGCACCGACGGCATGTCGCTGTTCTACACCGACCTCAACCGCGACCATATCGAAGTGCGCGAAATCCGGAAGATGGGCCGCGCGGCGGTGGATTCGAACGCGATCTTCATCGACAATCTGCGCGTTTCCGCCGCCGACCGCATCGGTGAGGAAGGCAAGGGCTTCTGGATGCTGCTCGACGCGATCAATCCCGAACGCGTGCTGGTCGCCGCCGAAGCGATCGGCATCGGCCGCCGCTCGCTCGGCCGGGCGACGCAATATGCCAAGGACCGCGTGGTGTTCGGCCGGCCGATCGGCAAGAATCAGTCGATCCAGCATCCGCTCGCCAAAAGCTGGATGGAACTGGAAGCGGCCAACCTGATGATGCTGCACGCCGCTGACCTGTACGACCAGGGCAAGCCCTGCGGCGCGGAAGCCAACGCCGCCAAATATCTGGCCGCCGAGGCCGCGTTCGACGCCTGCGACCGTGCGGTCCGCACGCATGGCGGCATGGGCTACGCCGCCGAATATGATGTGGAGCGCTATTTCCGCGAGGTCATCGTGCCCCGGCTCGCCCCGGTCAGCGCGGAAATGATCCTGAACTATATCTCCGAGCAGGTGCTCGGCCTGCCGAGGTCCTACTGATGGCGGAAGAAGAAGCGCCTGTTCTGGTCGAGCGCCGCGGCGCCGTCCAGGTCATCACCATCAACCGCCTCCAGCGTCGTAACGCCCTCAATCCCGATGTGATGGCGCGGATCGGCGCGGGCGTGCGCGAAGCGGTGGCCGACCCGGAGGCGCGCGCGATCGTGCTGACGGGCGCGGGGGAAAAGGCGTTTTGCGCCGGCGCGGACCTTGCGGTCGGCACCGGCACCTTTCTGCACGACTATGCCTGTCCCACCATGCCGCTGGCCGACCTGATGCGCGAAGTGCGCGCCGCGCCGCTGCCGGTGATCGCGCGGGTGAACGGCGCCTGCGTCGCAGGCGGCATGGGCCTGATGGCGATGTGCGACATGGCGGTCGCTTCCGAAAACGCCATTTTCGGCCTGCCGGAAGTGAAAATCGGCATGTTCCCCTTCCAGGTGCTGGCGGTGCTGGGTGAATTGCTGGCCCCGCGCCACCTCAACGAACTGTGCATGACCGGCGAGCCGATCAGCGCGGCGGAGGCGAAGGCGATCGGTCTGGTCAACCATGTCGTGCCGCTGGCGGAACTGGACGCCAGGACCGACTGGCTGGTGAACCGCCTGATCGACAAGTCGCCCACCGCGCTGCGGCGCGGCAAATACACCATGCGCGCCATGGAGGGCATGACCTTCCCGCAGCGCATGGCTTTCACCGAAAGCCAGGTCGCGCTGTCGGCCAGCACCGAGGATGCGAAGGAAGGCGTCGCCTCCTTCAACGAAAAGCGTCCGCCGGTGTGGACCGGCCGCTAAACCCCGTCGTCCGATTATCGCCGGCCCGCCCGGCACGAGGAGCTTGAAGCACATGTATCTGATAGAGGCGGACGCAAAGCAGATCCTGGAGGATCATGGCCTGCCGGTGCCGCCCGGCCGCCGTTTCTATCCCGCCGGCGCGCCGATCGAGGCGCATCCCAATCCCGTCGCCGCCAAGGCGCAGGTGCTGGCCGGCGGGCGCGGCAAGGCCGGGCTGGTCCGGCTGACGGACGGCGCTGGCGCGCAGGACGCGATCGAGGGCATTCGCGAGGCGCTGGTCGGGCTGGACAAGGAACCGATGGTGCTGGTCGAGGACCAGATAAAATTCACCGGCGAATGCTATCTGGCGTGGCGCATCGACGACCAGAGCGCGCAGCCCACCTTGATGTTCTCGAAATCGGGCGGCGTGGATATCGAGGAAAACCCGGACACGATCCGCGAATGGCGTGGCGACGCGCTGGCGCCGGTCCGGGCGTCGGACCTGCTGCGGTTCTTCGCGGAAGCTGGGCTGGAGGGGCGGACGCTGGGCGCGGCCGCGCGGTTCGCCGCCGATCTGTGGCGGGTGATGCAGGTCGAGGACGCCTCGCTCATCGAGATCAACCCGCTGGCGATAACGCCAAAGGGCGACGTCATCGCGCTCGATTGCAAGATGACCCTTGATGAAAATGCCGAAGCGCGGCACCGCGAATGGGAACGCCTGCCCTCCTTCACGTTGCAGCAGGCGGGCAAGACCCCGCTGGAACTGCGTGCGGCGGAGCAGGGCTTCACCTTCGTCGAACTGGACGGCGACGTCGCGCTGTTCACCGGCGGCGCGGGGCTGGGCATGGCGCTGGTCGACATGCTGGGTGACGCGGGCCACAGCGCGGCGAATTTCGTCGATGCGCCCGGCGGCAGCGGCAATGCGATCTTCGCCCCACTGACTCAGCTGGTGTTCCAGCGCGCGCAGGACCCGAAGGTCAAGGCGATCATCCTGTTCTTCACCCTGTCGGCCACATCGCTCAAGGGCGTGGTCGAAAGCATTCTGACGCTGCTGGAAACGACCAGCCCGCCCAAGCCGCTGATCGTCGGTCTGGTGGCGGCCGGGGCGGCGGAGCGCGAGATGACACTGGCGCAGGCCCAGGCCGCGTTCAAGGAGCGCGGCGTCGAATGCGTCAGCGAACTGGTTGACGCGATCCGTCTGGTGGACGAGGTAAGCGGAAAGGCCTGATCGAAGGCATGCAGGAGAGGCAGATGACGGCATCAAGCCGCTACGACCAGGTCTATGGTGCGTGGGAAAGCGACCCGGAGGGGTGGTGGGCCACCGCTGCTCAGGGGATCGATTGGGACAAGAGCTGGGACAGGGTGTTCGACGCGGACAGCGGCCCTTATGGCCGCTGGTTCCCGGGCGGGATGCTGAACACCGCCTATAACTGCCTGGACCGTCATGTCGCCGCCGGACGGGGCGAACAGGACGCGCTCATCTGGGACAGCGCGATGGTGGGTGAAAAGCGGCGCTACAGCTATGCGCAGCTTCTGGACCTGACCGCGCGCTTTGCCGGCGCGCTGGCGCAACTGGGCGTGACGAAGGGGGACCGCGTCCTCATCTACATGCCGATGGTCCCGGAAGCGGCGGTGGCCATGCTGGCCTGCGCGCGGCTGGGCGCACCGCATTCCGTGGTGTTCGGCGGCTTCGCACCGGGAGAGCTGGCCAAGCGGATCGCCGATGCGCAGCCCAAGGTGATCGTGTCGGCCTCCTGCGGGCTGGAGCCGGGCCGGCAGATTCTCTACAAGCCGATGCTGGACGAGGCGATCGACCTCAGCCCGCACAAGCCCGACGCCTGCGTCGTCCTGCAACGGCCGGTCGCCACCGCCGAGCTTATACCGGGCCGGGATCATGATTTCATGGACCTGCTCGAAAAGGCCGCGCCCCATGCGCCGGTCAGCGTGGAAGCGACCCATCCGCTGTACGTGCTCTACACATCGGGCACGACCGGCAAGCCCAAAGGTATCGTCCGCGACACCGGCGGCCATGCGGTCGCGCTGATGCGGTCGATGCGGATGATCTACGGTCTGGAGGCGGGCGACACCTGCCTGACGGCGTCCGACATCGGCTGGGTCGTCGGGCACAGCTATATCGTCTACGGCCCACTGCTCGCGGGATGCACGACGATCATGTATGAAGGCAAGCCGGTCGGGACACCCGATGCCGGCGCGCTGTGGCGGCTGGCGGAGGAATATGGCGCCCGCACCATCTTCACCGCGCCGACCGCCATCCGCGCGGTGCGCCAGCGCGATCCCGAAGGCGCCCTGGCGAAGCAATATGACCTTTCCCGGCTGGAAACGATCTTCCTGGCGGGCGAGCGCTGCGATCCGCCCACGGCGATCTGGCTGGGCGAGCTGCTCGGCAAGCCGATTGTCGATCATTGGTGGCAGACCGAAACCGGCTGGGCCATCACCGCGTCCTTCCGCGAATTCGGCCTGTTCCCGCCACAGCCGGGCAGCGGCGGTCGGCCAAGTCCCGGCTTTGCGCTGCACGCGCTGGACGCGGAAGGGGCGCCGTTGCCGCGCGGCACTGTGGGCAGTCTGGCCATCAAGCTGCCGATGCCGCCCGGTGCCGCCCCCACCCTGTGGAACGACGATGAAGGGTTTTCCCGTTCCTACCTGTCCGAAAACCCCGGTTATTACACGACCGGCGACGCGGGCATGATCGACGAGGATGGCGATGTGTGGGTGATGGGTCGCACCGACGACATCATCAATGTCGCCGGCCACCGCCTGTCCACCGGGGCGATGGAGGAAGTGGTCGCATCCCATGGGGACGTTGCCGAATGCGCGGTGTTTGGCGTCGCGGACGAGATAAAGGGACAGATCGCGCTGGGGCTCGTCGTCATGAAGGCGGGCAGCGACCGTCATGAAGGCGAGGTCGCGGCCGAAATCGTGCGGATGATCCGCGACCGGATCGGCCCTGTGGCCGCGTTCCGCCATGTCGTAGCGGTCAACGCGCTGCCCAAAACGCGTTCGGGCAAGATATTGCGCGCCAGTATGCGGCGGATCGCGGATGGCGGACCTGCCGAAGCACCTTCGACGATTGACGACATGTCCGTGCTGCACCATGTAGCTGAACGATTAATTGCATGGCGTCAGGCGGTGAACGACACCGCCTGACGCCTTCCACAGGAAAGGCCAGTCCATGGAACGACGCGCGATATTCATAACCGGCGCGGCCAGGGGCATCGGCAAGGCTCTGGCAGAGAAAGCGGTCCGGGAAGGCTGTTTTGTCGGCCTGGCCGACATCGACGCCGACGCGCTGGCACAGACGGCGGCGGCGATGGGCACCGAACACACGATCGCGCTGCCCCTGGACGTGCGGGACCGGGCGCAATGGGACGCGGCGCTCGCCGCTTTCGCGCAGGTGAGCGGCGG
>JBFWMJ010000011.1:0-47959 GCA_050251675.1 Sphingobium sp. | reverse complement strand
GTCCGGGAAATCGTCGATCGGCTGGCCGCAGGCGGGCGCGTGGAACTGCGCGGCTTCGGCGCCTTTACGACGCGGGCGCGGGAAGCACGCACTGGCCGCAATCCACGGACCGGGGAACAGGTCCCGGTGTCGGCGAAGCGCGTTCCCTATTTCAAACCGGGTAAGGAAATGCGCGAACGGCTGAACGCCAAGCAGACCAGTTGACGGGCAATGGCGCGCGGCGGCGTTCAGCGGCTTGACGCGCCATCTGCGACCCGTCAGGAAACGGCGGCGTAGGCGGCTTGCAAGCGGACGTGGCGAAATCGGTAGACGCAGCGGACTTAAAATCCGCCTCCCCCCGGGAATGCGGGTTCAAGTCCCGCCGTCCGCACCAGCATGGCGCACGCCAACGCCGGCCCGGTTACTTGGCAGGCCGGGTTCCTCGACAAGCCCGGCGCCTCGACAACAACGCCAGTGCCCATGACAGGAAAACGGCGTCATGCCGGGTCCGTCAGGTTTGACCATTCTCACACCGCCCCGGCCATGCACCGCTCATGCGCAGGGATGGGCCATGGCCCGCACCCTATGGCCCCGGCAATCCCATTTTTTCATGCCGGACGTGGCCGTGCCGCCGGTCGCCGTCTCATCCCGTTTCGCCGGGCGCGGTAATCCGCTCACCGCATAGGAGGCTGACCACCGGGATATACCGGCTTGTTAGTGGGCGAACGACGCAACATAGCCGATAGCGCACCGGAACCGCGCTATCGGCGGCCCACGACCAGGCCTGACCATGCCTGCCCGATCAGGCCGGCACCTTCTCCAGCGCCGCCTTTATCGCTTCTACCGCTGCCGCCGCCTTGTCGCCATCCGGGCCGCCGCCCTGCGCCATGTCGGGACGGCCGCCGCCGCCCTTGCCGCCCAGCGCCTCCACACCGGCACGCACCAGATCGACGGCGCTGATCGTGGCGGTCAGGTCGTCCGTGACGCCAACGGCAATGCTCGCCCGGCCGTCCAGCACCGTGAGCACGGCGGATACGCCACTGCCCAGTGCCTTCTTGTTGACATCAACGACACCGCGCAACTCCTTGGGATCTAGCCCTTCGATGACCTGACCGATGAACGCGACGGCACCGACCTGCTCTGGCCCCGCCGCCTGCGTGGAAGCGCCCCCATTGCCGCCGAGCGCCAGCGCTTTTTTGGCATCGGCCAGTTCGCGCTCCAGCCGGCGGGTCTGCTCGACCAGCGCGGCGATGCGCGTCGGCACATCGTCAGGGGTGGTCCTGAGCGCGGCGGCGGACTGGCGCAGCCGGTCCTCGCGATCCGACAGCCACAGCCGCGCCGCTTCGCCGGTCAGCGCCTCGATCCGGCGCACGCCGCTGGAAACGGCGCTTTCGGAAATGATCTTGAACAGGGCGATGTCCCCGGTCGCGCGGACATGGGTGCCGCCGCACAGTTCGACCGAATAGCTGCTGTCATTGCCCCGTCCCATCGACAGGACACGCACTTCATCGCCATATTTTTCGCCGAACAGCGCCATCGCGCCGGCCGCAATCGCATCGTCCGGCGTCATAAGGCGGGTCATGACCTCCTCATTATGACGGACCTGTGCGTTCACATCCGCTTCGATCGCGGCGATCTGCACCTGGCTCAGCGCTTCGGGATGAGAAAAGTCGAACCGCAACCGGTCGGGCGCGACCATGCTGCCCTTTTGCGTCACATGCGCGCCCAGTTCCCGGCGGAGCGCAGCATGCAGCAAATGGGTGGCGCTGTGGTTTGCGCGAATACGGTCGCGCCGGTCGGCATCGACGATCAGGTTCACGACATCGCCCACCTTGACCGCGCCGGCACGGATTGTCGCATGATGGGCGTGCAGCCGTCCCAGCGGTTTTGACGTGTCCGTCACTTCCGCCTTCAGCCCGCCCGGCGTGCCGATTGTCCCGGCATCGCCGTTCTGACCGCCACTTTCGCCATAGAAGGGCGTCTGGTTGGTAATAATCGCAACCGTGTCGCCCGTACCGGCGCTGTCGACCCGCGCGCCGTCCCGGACGATCGCCAGCACTTCGCCTTCGCCCTGCGTCGCCGCATAGCCGATAAACTCCGTGGCCCCCAGCGTCTCGGCGATATCGTACCAGATTTCATCCGACGCCTTTTCGCCCGACCCTTTCCACGCCGCGCGCGCCGCGGCCTTCTGCTCGGCCATGGCGGCATCAAAGCCAGCGCGGTCGACCGACAAGCCCTGCGCACGCAGCGCATCTTCCGTCAGGTCGTAGGGGAAACCATAGGTGTCATAGAGTTTGAACGCCGTTGCCCCCGGCAACATAGCACCGTCGGGCAGGCCCGCCGTCGCATCGTCCAGCAGCCTGAGGCCGTTTTCCAACGTCCTGCGAAACCGAGTCTCCTCGCGCAGCAAGGTTTCCTCGATCAACGGTTGCGCGCGGATCAGTTCGGGATAAGCGCCGCCCATTTCCGACACCAGGCTGCTGACCAGACGGTGCATCAACGGGTCCTTCGCCCCGATGATATGCGCATGGCGCATGGCCCGGCGCATGATACGGCGCAGGACGTAGCCGCGCCCTTCATTCGCCGGGAGAACGCCATCGGCGATCAGGAAACCGGTCGAACGGAGGTGGTCCGCAATGACGCGGTGGCTCGCCCGGAGCGCGCCGTCGGTCGCGGTCTTCGTCAGCGCGCCCGATTCGGCGATCAGCGCCCTGAACGTGTCCGTGTCGTAATTATCATGCACGCCCTGCATGACCGCCGCGACACGCTCCAGCCCCATGCCGGTGTCGATCGACGGCCGGGGAAGATCGCCGACGATCTCATTGGCTTCCTGCACATATTGCATGAAGACGAGGTTCCATATCTCGACGAAACGGTCGCCATCCTCATCGGGCGATCCCGGAGGGCCCCCGGGGATATGGTCGCCATGGTCGTAGAAGATTTCGGAACAGGGACCGCACGGGCCGCTATCCCCCATCGCCCAGAAATTATCCTTGCTGGCGATACGGATGATGCGCTCATCCGGCAGGCCCGCAATCTTGCGCCACAGGTCGAACGCCTCGTCATCCGTATGATAGACGGTTGCGGTCAGCCGGTCCGCCGGAAGCCCCCATTCCTTCGTCAGCAAAGTCCAGGCAAGGGTGATGGCCTGTTCCTTGAAATAATCGCCGAAGCTGAAATTGCCCAGCATTTCAAAGAAGGTATGATGCCGCGCCGTATAGCCGACATTGTCCAGATCATTATGTTTGCCGCCCGCGCGCACGCATTTCTGGCTGGACGTGGCCGTGCTGTACGGACGCGTTTCAAGCCCCGTGAAGACATTTTTGAACGGCACCATCCCGGCATTGACGAACATCAACGTCGGGTCATTGTGCGGCACCAGCGGCGCGGAGGAAATGATGGTGTGGCCGGCTCCCCCGAAATAATCGAGAAAGGAGCGGCGAATGTCGTTGGTCGAGGTCATGGCCGCGATGTAATTGAGCGCGCGGCCGGGCACAAGCGCGGCTTTTCAGCATCTGCGCGCCCCCTCGCCCCGCCCTGCTGAACCATCGGGAACGCCCGCCGGGGCACAGCCCCATTGCCCCCGGCCCGACGGGCTTCTAAGGCCGCAGCATGGATGAAAACACACGCCGCGCCGCCCTCGATTATCACGCCCTTCCCCAGCCGGGGAAGCTGCGCATCGAACCCACCAAGCGCATGGTCAATCAACGGGATCTGGCGCTCGCCTATTCACCGGGCGTCGCCGCGCCCTGCATGGAGATTGCGGCCGACCCGGACAAGGCGCTGGACTATACGGCGCGCGGCAATCTGGTCGCGGTCATCTCCAACGGCACGGCGGTCCTTGGGCTGGGCGCGATCGGCGCGCTGGCATCCAAGCCGGTGATGGAGGGCAAGGCCGTCCTGTTCAAGAAATTCGCCGATATCGACGTGTTCGACCTGGAGGTCGACACGACCGATCCGCAAAAGTTCGTGGACGCCGTCGCCTTGCTGGAACCGACGTTCGGCGGCATCAACCTGGAAGATATCAAGGCGCCGGAATGTTTCGCGATAGAAGCGGAACTGAAAAAGCGCATGAACATCCCCGTTTTCCACGACGATCAGCATGGCACCGCCATCGTCGTGGCCGCGGCGGTACGCAACGCGCTGGTGTTGCAGGGCAAGACGCTGGCGGAAGCGCGTCTGGTCACGTCGGGCGCGGGGGCGGCGGCGCTCGCCTGCGTCGACCTGCTGGTGTCGATGGGCCTGCGGCAGGACAATGTCACCCTGACCGACAAGGACGGCGTCATCCATGCCGGCCGGGAAGGCATGCTGCCCAACATGGCCCGATATGCCCGGACGACCAACGCGCGGACCCTGCCCGAAGTGTTGCCGGGCGCCAATATCTTCCTCGGCCTGTCGGCGCCGGGTGTTTTAAAGCCCGAATGGTTGCCGCTGCTGGCCGACCGTCCGCTGATCTTCGCGCTGGCCAATCCGGAACCGGAAATCCTGCCCGACATCGCCCGCGCGGAACGTCCCGACGCCATTGTCGCCACGGGCCGGTCCGATTTCCCCAACCAGGTCAACAATGTCCTGTGCTTCCCCTATATTTTTCGGGGCGCGCTGGACGTGGGCGCGACCCAGATCAACGAAGCGATGAAGGCGGCCGCCGCTGAAGCGATCGCCGCGATCGCCCGCCTGCCCGCGCATGACAGCGTGGCGCAGGCCTATGGTGGCCAAAAGCTGGTTTTCGGCCCAGACTATATCATCCCGACACCATTCGACCCCCGGCTGATCGCAGAAATCGCGCCCGCCGTGGCCAGGGCCGCGATGGACAGCGGCGTCGCGCGGCGCACGTTGGACATCGACAGCTACCGCCGCTCGCTGGCCAGACAGAACACCCGTTCCGCGCAACTGATGCTGCCCGTGTTCGAAGCCGCCCGTGGATCGGGCCGCCGCATCGCCTATGGCGAGGGCGAGGACGAACGAGTGCTGCGCGCCATTCAGGACGCGCTGAACGAAGGGATCGCCCGGCCGACCATCGTGGCGCGCCGGCGCGTGCTGGAAAAGCGGCTGCCTGACCTGGGCCTGCAATTCCGGCTGGACGAGGATGTGGAGGTGATCGACCCGGAAACCGACCATGACATCATGGCCGACCTGGTCGAAAGCTATCGCGAGATCGCCGCGCGCAAGGGCGTGCCCACGCCCGAAATCCTGCGTCATGTCTATCGCCGCCCCACCGTGACCGCCGCCATGCTGCTGCGCACCGGCCGGGTGGACGCCGCGCTGGTCGGCGGCAATTCGGAATATTGGGGGCAGGTGGAACATGTGCTGCGGATTATCGATCGCGCTGCGGACAGCAGCCGCGTCTACGCGCTGTCCGGCCTGATCCTGGATGCGGGCGCGCTGTTCGTCACCGACAGCCATATGGTGCCCGACCCGACACCCGAACAGATTGCCGAAATGGCGGTGCTGGCCGCGAAGGAACTCCAGTATTTCGGGCTGACACCGCGGGTCGCCCTGCTGTCCCACTCCAATTTCGGCGCATCGCACAGCCCCAGCGCGCGCAAGATGCGCCAGGCGCTGAAAATCGTGCGGGACACTGCCCCTGCCCTGCTGGTCGATGGTGAAATGCACGCCGACGCCGCGCTCAGCCAGGCGCTGCGCGACCGGCTGGTCCCCGATTCCCGGTTCGAGGGACCGGCCAATCTGCTGGTCATGCCCAATCTGGACGCCGCCAACATCACCCTGACCGCCCTGTCGGCGGCCTCCAGTTCGCCGACCGTCGGCCCGATGCTGATGGGACTCGCGCAGCCTATCCATGTGCTGACATCCGGGGTAACATCGCGCGGCATCCTGAACCTGACCGCCATTGCCGCGGCGGAGGTCGCGCGGGAAGGCTAAGCTTAACCTTTTCGGGTGATCATGGAGGTCGCAACAAGAGGATATCGACGTGCCTGCTTTCCTGTCGTCCCTGGTCAAATCGGTCGGCCCCCGGCTGCTGCCCAAATTGCTGATCGGCGCCGGTCTGGGCGGCGCCGCGCTGGCGCTGTCCGCCTGGCTGGATCGATCGCCCGGCGGCGAGCGACGGGACGTGGAGACACAGGCGCTCGCCTCCACCACGCCGACGCCCGTATCCACCCCGTCACCGGCGGCGCCGGAACCGTCCCCGCAGCTGGTGGAACGCACGCGCGACCAGCCGGTGGATATCGATCCATCGGCGCTGGCCGTAAAACGGGTGCTGAAGATCGACGGACCATTTCGCCACGGCGACTATGTCTGGGACGAAAGCGGCGCCCCTGAACGGGGCCGGGTCATCATCACCGTCGATCTGAAGGCGCAAACGCTGTCCGTCTTCCGCGACGGCTATGAAATCGGGGCCGCCGTCATCCTCTATGGCGCAACCGACAAGCCAAGTCCGCTCGGCGCTTTCCCGATCACACAGAAGAGCGCGGACCATGTGTCCAACATTTACAACGCCCCCATGCCCTACATGCTGCGCCTGACCAATGACGGCGTGGCTGTCCATGGCAGCGACGTGAAATGGGGCAATGCGACCCATGGGTGCATCGGCGTGCCCACACCCTTTGCGCAAAAGCTGTTCGGCGCTGTGAAGCTTGGCGATCTGGTCGTCATCACCGACGGCAAGATGCTGAACACCGGCCATTTGCAACAGCCGGGCTGACGCTCATGACGCGGCGGCCGAAACGGGTGTCAGCCGCAGAGTCGATCGCCATTCCGCGACTGGGCCCGCAAGGCCGCGCTCGCCTCTCCGGCGATGCGGGGGAAGCTGACCCCCTCGAACGATCCACGTCGGTCGCACAGTCTGGAACAATCTGTATCGACAACACCGGGAATGGCGAGTTGATCGCCATCATAGTGCGCGACGATCAGGCACCGGGGCCGGCCGGAAAAACGCAATATCAGCTTGTCGCCGGCGCGACGCACAATGCCCCGACCCCGGCAGGCCTCCTCCGGCCCGAACACGGCCTCCATGCCGAAACGCAGTTCCCCCTGCGCGTCAGGCGCGATACACAGGAGGTCGCGGCCGGATTCATGCCGCCGCTGATAAAGCCCGACCGGCGATACGCGGGACGCATCGGCTATGACGCCGGTTTCGATGGCCGCCCGTTCCAGCCCGGTTCCTGAAGATGTTGCCTCCACCTCCGGCACAGACTGCGCCTGAGGTGCTTCGGCGCGCTGGCAACCGGCCAGCAGCAGCAATGCAGCCAGATTACTCGCCCGCATCTAAAGGCAACAGCCCGTCCTGATCGACCCGGCGGAAAAAGCAGGACCGCGCGCCGGTGTGGCATGTGGGGCCCGCTGGCACCGCTTTAATCCAGACCGCATCCTGATCGCAGTCGATCAGAATATCCCGAACTTCCAGCATATTGCCGGACGTTTCTCCCTTTTTCCAGAGGGACTGGCGGCTGCGCGACCAGAAATGGGCCAGACCCGTACGTCGGGTCAGTTCCAGAGCCTGCGCGTTCATATGCGCCACCATCAGCACATCGCCGCCAGCGGCATCGGTGACGACAGCCGTGATGAGGCCGTCGCCATCATATTTCGGATTGAGGGACAGCCCCTTGTCGCGCGCATCATTCATGGGAGGCGCTATAGATTATTCTGAAGTCGACTGGAACAGGCCACAGCGCCGGGACCAGCGAAAAGAAAGCCGTTCCAAAGCCGGTCTAAAGGGGGGCGGCGTATCCTATCATACGGCCATGGCGACACATCGCCGCGTTGTCCGCAGGACAGCGCATATCCATCAACTCGACAAAGGAAATGGGGCGATCGACGGGATCCGAACCCGCGACCTCCGGTACCACAAACCGGCGCTCTAACCAACTGAGCTACGATCGCCACAGGGTCATGCGACCCAGGAGAGAAGCGGCACATATGCGCCACATACGCCCCCGTCAAGCCGCCAATTCATACGCCACGCCCCGGCAAAGGACGGCGCCACAGAAAGGGGCGGAAGCTTTCGCCTCGCGCCCCTTTCTCCTCTCGACATGCGCGCCGGCGCCGGAACTTCCTCCCGTTCGCCCGCTACTCTCCTAAAACCGTTCCGACCACGACCCCGGTAAATTCCGGCCACATGGGCGCCGCCTCAAAAGTCAGCGCCCTCTTGCGTCAGTTTACCGCGTCCTTGAGACCCTTGCCGGCCTTGAACTTAGGCTGGCTGGACGCCTTGATCGTCATGGTCTCGCCAGTACGCGGGTTGCGACCGGTGGACGCCTTGCGCTGGGAAACGGAAAAAGTGCCAAAACCGACGAGACGGACTTCGTCGCCCTTCTTCAGAGCGCCGGTGACCGCGTCGAACACAGCTTCGACAGCTTTGGTGGCATCGCTCTTGCTAAGGCCGCTGCTTTCAGCAACCGCGCTGATCAAATCCTGCTTGTTCATGCCTTGGGAACCCCCTTTTTAGCTACACAGGTGAAATAGGAATCGCGGCGTAGGCGGCGCAATAAGGCCCAGCTTTCATCGGCTGTCAAAGGGAAAGCGACGAAGCACCCGCCCCCCACGATTATGCCGGGCCCGCGCAAACCCTCGCCAATCCGCCCTTCAATGCCGCAGTGCGACATCCCCGTCACGCGCGGCGGTCGCGCTGGGCTGGGCGGCCAGGTCGTCTTCCTCGGTCCATGCGATCGCTTCAGGTACCGACACCAGCGCGCGAGCCAGCACTTCGTCGACATGGGATACCGGAACGATATCAAGCCCCTCCCGGATATTTGCCGGTATCTCCGCCAGGTCCTTTTCGTTGTCCGCGGGGATCAGCACCGTGTTTATCCCGCCGCGCAACGCCGCCAGCAGCTTTTCCTTAAGGCCGCCGATCGGCAGAACGCGCCCGCGAAGAGTGACCTCACCCGTCATAGCGACATCCTTTTGCACCGGAATCCCGGTCAGCGTGCTGACGATCGACGTCACCATGCCGATGCCCGCCGACGGCCCGTCCTTGGGCACCGCGCCTTCGGGCAGATGGATGTGAATATCCTTGCGATTGAAGATGCTCGGCTTGATGCCGTAGCCCGGCGACCGCGCCTTCACATAAGAGAAGGCCGCCTGAACCGATTCAGTCATGACCTCGCCCAGCTTGCCGGTCGTACGGATGGCGCCCTTGCCCGGCACGGTGACCGCTTCGATCGTCAACAACTCTCCACCAACTTCCGTCCAGGCAAGGCCGGTAACCGCGCCGATCTGATTCTCTTCCTCGCCTACTCCGTGGCGATATTTCCGCACACCAGAAAAATCAGCCAGATTTTCAGGTGTTATGACAATTTTCTCATAAGCGCCTTCAAGGATCTTGCGCAGCGCCTTGCGGGCCAGCCGGGCGATTTCCCGCTCCAGCGTACGTACCCCCGCTTCCCGGGTGTAATAGCGGATGAGGTCGCGCAGAGCCTCCTGCGTCACGACAAATTCGCCGTCCTTCAGGCCGTGCGCGTCGATCTGCTTGGCCAGCAAATGCCGCTGCGCGATTTCGACCTTCTCATCCTCGGTATAGCCTTCCAGACGAATAATCTCCATCCGGTCCAGCAAAGGTTGAGGCAAATTCAGGGAGTTGGCTGTCGTTACGAACATCACGTCCGAAAGATCGACATCGATTTCCAGATAATGATCCTGGAATTTGCTGTTCTGTTCAGGGTCCAGCACCTCCAGCAGCGCCGACGCCGGATCGCCCCTGAAATCCTGGCCCAGCTTGTCGATCTCATCGAGCAGGAACAGCGGGTTCATCGTCCCGGCCTTTTTCAGGTTCGACACAACCTTGCCAGGCAGCGATCCGATATAGGTGCGCCGGTGTCCGCGGATTTCCGCTTCGTCTCGCACCCCGCCCAGCGACTGGCGCACGAATTCACGACCCGTCGCCTTGGCGATGGACCGGCCCAGCGACGTCTTGCCCACGCCCGGCGGACCGACGAGGCACAATATCGGCCCTTTCAGCTTGTTGGTACGGGCCTGCACCGCCAGATATTCGATGATCCGGTCCTTGACCTTCTCCAGCGCGAAATGATCCTCGTCCAGGATCGCCTGGGCCTTTTTCAGGTCTGTCTTGACCTTGCCCTTCTTGCCCCAGGGCAACCCCAGCAGCACGTCCAGATAGTTACGCACCACCGTCGCTTCGGCCGACATAGGCTGCATGGCCTTCAGTTTCTTGAGCTCGGCCGTCGCCTTGGCGCGTGCTTCCTTGCTCAGCCGGGTCTTGGCGATCTTTTCGGTGAGTTCCGCGAGTTCGTCACCTTCCTCGCCCTCGCCATTGCCCAGTTCGCGTTGAATCGCCTTCAACTGCTCGTTCAGATAATATTCGCGCTGGGTTTTCTCCATCTGCCGCTTCACACGGCCGCGGATCTTCTTTTCCACCTGCAGCACGCCCAGTTCGCCTTCCATGAAGGCGAACACCATTTCCAGCCGCTTGACCGGATCAGCCTCCACCAGCAGGGCCTGCTTGTCCGACACCTTGACGCTGATATTCGCGGCGATGGCGTCGGCCAGACGTCCGGCGTCGTCAATCTCGCGCAACTGTACCGGCGTCTCGGCCGGCAGCTTCTTGTTCAGCTTCGCATAATTTTCAAACTGTTCGGCAACCGATCGCATCAACGCGGCGGCTTCCGGTCCTTCGGCGACAACCTCCTCGACATCGCCGATCCGCGCGGCCAGAAAACCGTCGCCGGCATCGATATCGATCAGCTGCGCGCGATGCTTGCCCTCGACCAGCACCCGCACCGTCCCGTCAGGCAGCTTGAGCAATTGCAGCACCACGGCGACCACGCCGGTGTCATACAACGAATCCTTGCCCGGATCATCTTCCGCCGGGTCGAGCTGCGACACCAGGAAGATTTCCTTATTCCCTTCCATCGCGGCTTCCAATGCGGCGACGCTTTTGTCCCGGCCGACGAACAAAGGCACGATCATCTGAGGGAAAACGACAATATCGCGCAGGGGCAACAGGGGGTAGCTATCAGTCATGCGGTCTCCAGGGGCGCAATATGATGCGGCCCAATCCATCCTTTTACGCCATATGGGTGCGGGATGCCCAACGATCAATCGCGCAGCGATCGATAACATGCGATGAACAAGCCGGTGAAGGGACCGTTTCATTCGCACGCCGCTGCACCATCCATCACATCATGGGCAGCTTGAACCCCGGCGGCAGCGGCAATCCGCTGGTCATCTTGTTCATTTCGGCCGAACTGACTTCATCGGCCTTCTTGCGCGCATCATTGAACGCGGCGGTGATCAGATCCTCCAAAATCGGCTTTTCCGACGGGTTCATCAGGCTGTCGTCGATGACCAGCCCCAATATCCGCCCCTTCGCCGAGGCCCGCACCTTTACCAGCCCGCCGCCGGCCATGCCCTCAACCTCAAGCTTGTCGAGATTGTCCTGGGCGCGCTGCAACTCCTCCTGAACGCGGCTCGCCATTCCCAATATGTCGTTCAGATCCTTCATGCCTGCATACTCCATTGTTCCAGCCGATCGTCCAGTTCGGCTTCGGGGAAAACCTCCAGCGCCGTCCTGACCACCGGGGTTTCCATTATGGCGGCGCGCTTGTCGTCCGCCTGCTGCTGTTCCTGCTGCATCAGGCTCGGCCGGGCCGGACCGTCGCTTTCGACGATGCGCCAGGCAGCCCCGGTCGTTTCACGCAGCGCCTGGGACAGGCGCGACAGGAAATCGGCCGGCAAAGGCTGAACGAAGCGCACATCCATTTCCGGTGGCGCGAAACGGACAAGGCCGATGCAGTCGTGCACGCCCTGCGCCAATTGCCCCTTGCCATGCCGCCACAATATCTCGACCACATCCTCCAGCCGTTCGGGCAGCGGATCGGACGAAGGGGGCGATGGCGGAGCCGGGTCCGGGCCGCCCGCCGCGGGAGGCCCGCCCGCGCCTGATGGTATCGCGCCATGAAGCAGGCGCGCGATATCGCCGGGATCGGGCATGGTCGCGGCGTGCAGGACACGCAGCAGCACCATCTCGCACGCCTCGATCGGCAGGACGGCGTTGGCCACTTCCTCATGCCCCTTGAGCAAAAGCTGCCACAGTCGATGCAGCGGTCCGAAGCCAAGCCGGGACGCCCAGTCGGCGAGCGCCTCGCGTTCCTCCATCGACTGTTCGGCGCCGGTCGCGGCGCGGCCCGCCTTCACCACCGTCACGGCATGCGCCAGCTCCAGCAGGCCGCGCATCAGCGCCAGCGGCTCCACGCCCAGCGTATAATGGTCGCGCACGGCCGTCAGCACCGCCTGACCGTCCCCCTCCAGTAACAGGGCGAACAGCCGCCGGATAGACCCGCGATCCGACAGGCCCAGCATGTCGCGCACCTGCGCGGCGGTGACCGCCGGCCCCTCCCCGGCCATTTCACCATGGGCGATCGCCTGATCCAGAATGGACAGCCCGTCGCGCGCCGACCCCTCGGCCGCCTGGGCGATCAGGGCCAGCGCCTCGTCCTCGGCGCTCACGCCCTCCGCCTGCGCCACCCGGGCGAAATGGGCGGCAAGCTGATCGGCGGAAATCCGCCGCAGGTCGAAGCGCTGACACCGCGACAGCACCGTCACCGGCACCTTGTTCACCTCCGTCGTGGCGAACAGGAATTTCACATGGGCCGGCGGCTCCTCCAGCGTCTTGAGCAGCGCGTTGAAGCTGCTGTTCGACAGCATGTGGACTTCGTCGATGATATACATCTTGTACCGGGCCGAAACCGCGGCATAGGGCACGCCATCGAGCAGTTCGCGCATCTGCTCCACCTTGGTATTGCTGGCGGCGTCCATTTCCAGAACGTCGATATGCCGTCCCTCGGCGATGGCGACGCACGGGTCGCACACCCCGCATGGATCGATGGTCGGCCCGCCCTGCCCGTCAGGCCCCACGCAGTTGAGCGCCTTGGCGATCAGGCGCGCGGTCGACGTCTTGCCGACGCCGCGCACCCCGGTCATGAGAAAGGCGTGGGCCAGCCGTCCACGGCGGATGGCGTTGCCCAGCGTCTGCACCATCGCGTCCTGGCCGATCAGTTCGCGGAAATTCTGCGGCCGGTATTTGCGCGCCAGAACGCGATAAGGCTGAGGGGAATCGGACATCACTTCAGTCTAGAGCATCATGCCGAACGTGGGCACCGGATTTCCGTAAAAACACGATCCGGCAATACCCCCGGGCAATGGCAAGGCTGGCGAAGCAGCGAGCGGAAGAGCGCTGGCGAAGACAAGGTGGAAGCCGGACGACCCGCGACGAAATCGTTGTGGCTGCTTCCGTCAGGACCTGACCAGATTGGCGACGGCCGCGTCCGCCCGACTTCCACGGGCGCATATGGCGAATTGCACCGTCCGGCGCAAGAGGCGGGTTTAACGCCACGCGGCCCGGCATCCGGGCAGGGTCAGCCGATCCAGTAAGGCACGATCTGGCGATTGTCCGGGTCGACATGGATCGGCCGGTCAGCGGGCGGAAACGCGCGCTGGTCGCAACTTTGGCGCGGACAAAGCCGGCAACTGACCCCGATCGGCGTCGCCGCGCCCTCCACTTCCAGTTGCAGGCCGTCGGCATAGACGAAATTGGCGGCATGCGCGATTTCACAGCCCAGCACCACGGCATAGCGGCGGGGCGTGCGCGCATAGCTGCCCGATGGCTTCACCAGCCCCTTGGCCATGGACACATAACGCACGCCGTCGGGCGTTTCCCCCAGTTGCACGTTGATGCGGTCCGGCACGGCCACCGCCTCATGCACGTTCCACAACGGACAGGCCCCGCCAAAGCGCGCGAATTGCAACCGGGTGGCGCTGTGTCGCTTGGTGATGTTGCCGGCCATGTCCACGCGGCAGAAGAAGAAGGGGATGCCGCGCAGCCCCGGCCTTTGCAGGGTCGAGAGCCGGTGGCAGGCCTGTTCGAAACTGACGCCGAACCGCCGCGCCAGCCGGTCGATATCGTGCCGCTCGGCCCGCGCCGTTTCCCGGAACACCGCATAGGGTAGCAACAGCGCGCCCGCCGCATAATTGCCAAGGCCGATGGCCAGCAGCCGATCCGCGCCCGCGACCGGCAATGCCGCGCGCCCGACGATATCGGCGATCACCGCCTGCCCCTCCAGCATCATGAGCTGGTGCGCCAGCATGAATTTGCGGCTTTCCGTCGGAAGGCCTGCATTGATGAACAACCGCCTTTCGCTGCGGGCATAGTTGCGCAACGCCGAACCCGGCGTGTCCGCGATCAGCGTTTCGATGCCGTGCCGCCGCGCCAGCGCCTCGACCAGCATCCCCTCGTCCAGCGTCTGGCCGCGGGTAAAGCTGTCCGCCATATCCTCCGCCAGGCAATCAAGGGCGTGGACGTAATTGCCCGCCTCGTGAAACCAGTCGCGTGTCGCTTCCCACGGCAGGCGGGCCCGGACCGCGCTGTCGTTGCCGATCGCCTCCTCGATCATGTTGATGCGTTCGTTCGCGCGCATATGGGCATTGTACAGGTCGACATAGCGCGCCGCGAATTCGGGGAAATGGAGGTGCAGCTTCTCGATCCGTTCCGGCTCCAGCGCGGCGCCGGGCAGTTCGGGATGGGCCAGAGCGAAGGCGAAGGCGCCCAGCAACTGCTCCTCCTCCCGACTGTCGAAACTGGCCCAGTCGGTGGGAAAGGCGCTGGCCAGCGCTGCCTTGACCTTGGCGGTAAGCGGCCGGTCGTCATTTTCCAGCTGGCTCAGATAGGAAACGGAAATGCCCAGCGCCCGCGCCATCGTCGCCTGGTCCATCCGGTGATCCAGCCGCAGCTGGCGCAACCGGGGACCGGCGAAGAGTCGATTACCGCGAGCCATATCAGGCCCTTAATTTGCAAATCCGTGATTTGCAAATCCGCAAATTTACATTTGCGAATTCCGCCAAAGGCTGGGAAAGACGGCATCACTTTATCCTGCTCAGGTCAGAAGAGGCGCCTGCATGTCCAAACTTGCGATCATCGAACAGCTTGAATCCAAGCGCGAAGCCGCGCGGATGGGCGGCGGCCAGCGCCGCATCGACGCCCAGCACGGCAAGGGGAAGCTGACCGCGCGCGAACGGATCGAGGTGCTGCTCGATGAAGGCAGCTTTGAAGAGCTGGACATGTATGTCGAGCATAATTGCGTCGATTTCGGCATGGACGAAGCGCATATCCCCGGCGACGGCGTGGTCACCGGGTCGGGCACGATCAACGGCCGTCTGGTCTTCCTGTTCAGTCAGGATTTCACCGTTTACGGCGGCGCGGTGTCCGAACGGCACGCCATGAAGATCTGCAAGATCATGGACATGGCGCTCAAGGCCGGGGCGCCCGTGATCGGGCTCAACGATTCGGGCGGCGCCCGAATCCAGGAAGGCGTGGCGTCGCTCGCCGGCTATGCCGAGGTGTTCCAGCGCAACGTACTCGCGTCGGGCGTCGTCCCGCAGATCAGCGTCATCATGGGTCCGTGCGCGGGCGGTGCGGTCTATTCGCCGGCAATGACCGACTTCATCTTCATGGTGAAGGACAGCAGCTTCATGTTCGTCACCGGCCCCGACGTGGTGAAGACCGTGACGAATGAGGTCGTCACGCAAGAGGAACTGGGCGGCGCGGTCACGCATACGACCAAATCGGGCGTCGCCGACGTGGCGTTCGAAAATGATATCGAGGCGCTGCTGGCGGTTCGCGATTTCGTGGACTTCCTGCCCGCTTCCAACCGGGAGCCGGTGCCCGAACGGCCGAGCGCCGACCCGTGGGACCGGATCGAGGAAAGCCTGGACACGCTGGTCCCGGCCAACGCCAACCAGCCCTATGACATGCACGAACTGATCCGCAAGATCGTCGACGAAGGCGATTTCTTCGAGGTTCAGCCCGCCCATGCCGGCAACATCCTTTGCGGCTTCGGCCGGGTGGAAGGCCGCACGATCGGCATCGTCGCGAACCAGCCGATGGTGCTGGCCGGCGTGCTCGACATCAACAGCTCCAAGAAGGCCGGACGCTTCGTCCGCTTCTGCGACGCGTTCGACATCCCGATCATCACGCTGGTGGACGTGCCGGGCTTCCTGCCGGGCACCGCGCAGGAGCATAACGGCATCATCAAGCACGGCGCCAAGCTGCTGTTCGCCTATGCCGAGGCTACCGTGCCGAAGATCACCATCATCACGCGCAAGGCCTATGGCGGCGCCTATGACGTCATGTCGTCGAAGCATCTTCGCGGCGACCTGAACTATGCCTGGCCGACCGCCGAAATCGCGGTGATGGGGGCCAAGGGCGCGGTGGAGATCATCTTCCGCGGGAAGACGCCGGAAGAGATCGCGGCGCGGACGAAGGAATATGAGGACCGTTTCGCCAACCCGTTCGTCGCGGCCGGCAAGGGCTTCATCGACGAGGTGATCCAGCCCCATTCGACCCGGAGGCGCATTGCGCTGGGTCTGCGCAAACTGCGCAACAAGGCCCTCGAGAACCCCTGGAAAAAGCACGACAATATTCCGCTGTAACCCGGCGATACGAGGATGAAGCATGACTGAACCCGTTTACATTGTATCCGGCGTCCGTACCGCCATCGGCGATTTCGGCGGCGCGCTGAAGGACATCGCCCCCGCGACGCTGGGCAAGCTGGTGATCGAGGAAGCGGTGAAGCGCGCGGGCGTCACCGCCGACGATGTGCAGCATGTCGTGCTGGGCCAGGCGATCCCGAGCGAACCGCGCGATTCCTACGTCGCGCGGGTGGCGGCGGTCGAAGCGGGCATTCCGGTGTCCGCGCCGGCCCTGACCGTCAACCGGCTGTGCGCGTCGGGCATGCAGGCGATCGTGTCGGGTGCACAGATGATCGCGCTGGGCGAGGCCGAGGTGGTGGTGTCCGGCGGGACCGAGGTGATGAGCAAATCGCCCTATGTCCTGACCGCCAGCCGCTGGGGCCAGAAAATGGGCGATATGACCGCCATCGACGCCATGGTGGGGGTGTTGTCCGACCCGTTCGAGGGCGTCCATATGGGCATCACGGCGGAAAATGTCGCGACCCGCTATCAGATCAGCCGCGAAGACCAGGACGCGCTGGCCGTCGAAAGCCACCGCCGCGCCGCGCAGGCCCAGGCGGAGGGGCGGTTCGACAGTCAGATCCTGCCGGTCGAACTCAAGACCCGCAAGGGCGTGGTCGAATTCAAGACGGACGAGCATGTCCGCGCCGACGCCTCGCTTGACGGCATGGCGAAGCTGCGCCCCGCCTTCGACAAGGAAGGGTCGGTGACGGCCGGCAACGCATCGGGCCTGAACGACGGCGCGGCGGCGGTCGTGCTGGCGTCGCAGGCGGCGGTGGACGCCAAGGGCCTGAAACCTGTGGCGAAGCTGATCGGCTGGGGCTATGCTGGCGTCGAACCCAGCATCATGGGGATCGGCCCGGTCAAGGCGGTGCCCATCGCCCTGAAACGCGCGGGGCTAAGCCTCGACCAGGTCGACGTGATCGAGGCGAACGAGGCGTTCGCCGCGCAAAGCTGCGCTGTGGCGCGGGAACTGGGCTTCGACCCCGCCAAGGTCAACCCCAATGGATCGGGCATCTCGCTCGGTCATCCGGTCGGCGCATCGGGCGCGATCATCACCGTCAAGCTGCTCTATGAACTGGAGCGGACCGGTGGCCGGTACGGGCTGGCGACGATGTGCGTGGGCGGCGGTCAGGGCATCGCCATCGTCGTGGAAAGGATCGCCGCATGAAACTGGGCCGGTTGAACCATATCGGCGTCGCCACGCCGTCGATGGAAAAGAGCATCGCTTATTATCGCGATGTGATGGGCGCGACGAAGATCACGGAGCCTTTCGACCTGCCGGCTCAGGGCGTGAAGGTGTGCTTCGTCGACACGCCGGGAGAGAATGGCACGAACGGCACACAGATCGAACTGATCGAACCGCTGGGCGAAAACAGCCCGATCCACGGCTTCATCGCCAAGAATCCGGCCGGCGGGCAGCACCATATGTGCTATGAAGTGCCCGACATCCACGAGGCGAAGGCGTGGTTCGAGAAGCTGGGCAAGAAGGTGCTGGGCGAACCCCGCATCGGCGCGCACGGTACGCTGATCATCTTCGTCCATCCCAAGGATATGAACGGGGTGCTGACGGAAATCATGGAAACGCCCAAAGAGGGGGCGCATTGAGCCAATATCGCGCCATGGATTGCAGGCGGCCGGACGGTATCGCCGCCATCGTCCCGGCGGGTTCCGGCAGGATGACTATCCCGGCGCCGTTTATACTGGCCCATGGCTTCCATGCCGTTGTAGATGTAGAAAGACTTAAATCAGAGCCGAGCCGGATCGACCGCCGACATGATGGCGGCGGTCGCCGAGCCCGGTGAAAAAGCGCAAGCCGATATTCCGGGGATATTGATGACCGACCAGACCGACAAGACCGGCCCGACGCTGGACCAGTGGGCCGCTGCCGCCGCCAAGGAAGTGAAGGGCAAGGATCTCAACTGGGAAACGCCCGAAGGCATCGTGGTCAAGCCGCTCTACACGGCGCAGGACGTGGCCGTCGACCCGGGCCTGCCAGGCTTTGCGCCGTTCACGCGCGGGGTACGCGCGTCCATGTATGCGGGGCGCCCCTGGACCATCCGTCAATATGCGGGCTTTTCCACGGCGGAGGAATCCAACGCCTTCTATCGGCGCAATCTGGCGGCCGGGCAGAAGGGCTTGTCCGTCGCCTTCGACCTGGCCACCCATCGCGGCTATGACAGCGATCATCCGCGCGTCACCGGCGACGTCGGCAAGGCGGGCGTGGCGATCGACAGCGTCGAGGATATGAAGATTCTGTTCGACGGCATCCCGCTCGACCAGATGTCGGTTTCCATGACGATGAACGGCGCGGTCATCCCGATCCTGGCCTTCTTCATCGTGGCGGGCGAGGAACAGGGGGTCGAGCGCAAGCTGCTCGACGGGACCATCCAGAACGACATCCTCAAGGAGTTCATGGTCCGCAACACCTATATCTATCCGCCCGAACCCTCCATGCGGATCATTTCCGACATTTTCGGCTATACCAGCCGCGAGATGCCCAAGTTCAACAGCATCTCCATTTCCGGCTATCACATGCAGGAAGCCGGCGCGACGCAGGTACAGGAACTGGCCTTCACCATCGCCGACGGCGCCGAATATGTGCGCTACGGCGTGGCGTCGGGACTGGACATCGACAAGTTTGCGGGAAGGCTGTCCTTCTTCTTCGCCATCGGCATGAATTTCTTCATGGAAATCGCCAAGCTGCGCGCGGCGCGGGTGCTGTGGCATCGCGTGATGACGAAAATGGGCGCGAAGGACGAGCGGTCCAAGATGCTGCGCACCCACTGCCAGACCAGCGGCGTGTCGCTGACCGAGCAGGACCCGTATAACAACGTCATGCGCACCACGATCGAGGCGATGGCCGCGATGCTGGGCGGCACCCAGTCGCTGCATACCAACGCGCTGGACGAGGCGATCGCCCTGCCCACCGACTTTTCCGCCCGCATCGCGCGCAATACGCAGATCGTGATCCAGGAAGAGACCGGCATGTGCAATGTCGTCGATCCGCTGGGTGGCAGCTATTATATCGAGGCGTTGACCCAGCAGCTCGTCGACGCGGCGCAGGAGATCATCGACCGGGTCGAGGCGGAAGGCGGCATGGCCAAGGCGGTGGCGGCCGGCTGGCCCAAGGCGATGATCGAAACCGCCGCAGCGGCCCGCCAGGCGCGCGTCGACCGGGGTGACGACGTCATCGTCGGCGTCAACAAATATCGCCTCGCCAATGAAGATTTGCTGGAAACGCTGGAGGTCGACAACGCCAAGGTGCGCGAGGCACAGATCGCCCGCATCAACAAAATGAAGGCGGAGCGCGACGAAGCGCAATGCCAGGCGGCACTGGACGCGCTGCGCAAGGGTGCGGCGGCGGAACAGTCGATCGAAAACAACCTGCTTGCCCTCGCCGTCGAATGCGCGCGCGCGCGCGCCACGCTGGGCGAGATTTCCTCCGCGATGGAGGATAGTTTCGACCGTTACGGCACGCAGCCGACGCCGGTGAAGGGTGTCTATTCCAAGCCCTATGAAGGCGACAACCGCTGGCAACAGGTTCTTGACGGAGTGCAGGCCGTCGAGCGGCGCCTCGGTCGCAAACCCAAGCTCCTCGTCGCCAAGATGGGGCAGGACGGGCATGACCGGGGCGCCAACATCATCGCATCGGCGTTCGGCGATCTGGGCTTCGACGTGGTATCCGGCCCGCTGTTTCAGACCCCGGACGAAACGGTGGTGCTGGCACTCCAGAACGATGTCGACGTGGTCGGCGCCTCCTCGCTCGCGGCGGGGCACAAGACGCTGATCCCCGAACTCATCGCCAAGCTGCGCGAAAAGGGCCGCAACGACATCAAGGTGATCGCGGGCGGCGTCATCCCGCCGCAGGATTATGAATTCCTGCGGGATGCGGGCGTCCAGGGCATCTATGGTCCCGGCTCCAATGTCGTGGAATGCGCCGCCGACGTGCTGCGCCTCCTTGGCCACAACATGCCGCCCGCCGACATCGAAAAGGCGGCCTGAGGCAAGGGATAGGGGTATATATGACGCAGAAACCGGAAACGCTGGCGGTTCACGCCGGGACGGCACCTGATCCGACCACCAAGGCGCGGATCACGCCGATTTACCAGACCGCGTCTTATGTGTTCGACAGCGTCGATCACGCCGCCGCCCTGTTCAACCTGGAACAGTTCGGCAATATCTACACCCGCATCACGAACCCGACCAACGGCGCGCTGGAAGGCAAGATCGCGGCGCTGGAGGGCGGCGCGGCGGCGCTGGAGGGCGCGTCGGGTCATGCCGCACAGTTCCTGGCGTTCCACACGCTGATGGAACCGGGATGCGAGATCGTCGCGGCGAAGAAGCTGTATGGCGGATCGCTCAACCAGATGGGGCAGAGCTTCCGCAAGATGGCGTGGACCACGCATTTCGTGGACGCGGACGACCCTGCCAATGTCGCCGCCGCGATCACGGACAACACCCGTGCGGTGTTCATCGAAAGCCTGGCCAATCCCGGCGGCGTGGTCCAGGATATAGAAGCGATCGCCAGGGTCGCGCATGATGCGGGTGTCCCGCTGATCGTCGACAATACGATGGCGACGCCGATATTGTGCCGGCCGATCGACCATGGCGCCGATATCGTCGTGCATTCGACCACCAAATTCCTGAATGGCCACGGCAACGCGATTGGTGGCGTGATCGTCGATGCCGGGTCGTTCGACTGGGCGAAGGGCGGCAAATATCCGACGCTCAGCGAACCCAATGCCTCCTATCACGGCCTGCGCTTTACCGAGGCGTTCGGCAATCTGGCCTTCATCCTCGCCGCGCGCACGCTCGGGCTGCGCGACCTTGGCCCCGCGCTTGCGCCGATGAATGCCTTCCTGGCGCTTACCGGCATGGAAACGCTGGCGCTGCGGATGGAACGGCATTGCGCCAATGCCCTGCGACTGGCGGAATGGCTCAGGCAGCATCCGCAGGTGAGCTGGGTGTCCTATGCCGGCCTGCCCGACAGCCCCTATCGCGAACTGGCACGCAAATATCTGGGTGGACAGGGTGGGTCGGTGTTCACCTTCGGCCTGAAGGGTGGTCATGACGCGGGGGTCAAGTTGGTCTCTTCGGTCAGGCTGCTCAGCCATCTCGCCAATCTGGGCGACACCCGCTCGCTCATTATCCACCCCGCATCGACGACGCACAGTCAGTTGAATGCCGATGAGCTGATCGCGGCTGGCGCCGGGCCCGACGTGGTACGCGTATCGGTCGGGATCGAGCATATTGACGACATCATCGCCGACTTGAGCCAGGCGCTGGACCAGATAGGATGACCATGACCACTGCTCGCACCGACTGGACCCGCGACGAGATCGCGGCGCTGTTCAACCTGCCGTTCAACGACCTGATGTTCGAAGCGCAGTCCATCCACCGCGCGAACCATCCGCGTAACGAGGTCCAGCTTTCGACGCTGCTTTCCATCAAGACCGGCGGTTGCCCGGAAGATTGCGGCTATTGCTCGCAATCGACGGAAGCCGACAGCGGCCTCAATGCCACCAAGTTGATGGATGTTCAGGCCGTGCTGCAAGCCGCGGCGCAGGCGAAGGATCATGGCTCGGGCCGCTTCTGTATGGGCGCGGCATGGCGCAATCCCAAGCAGCGCGACATGCCCAAGCTGGTCGCGATGATCGAGGGCGTGCGGGGCATGGGGCTTGAAACCTGCATGACGCTGGGCATGCTGGATGAAGGGCAGGCCAGGCAGCTCGCCGACGCGGGTCTCGATTATTACAACCATAATATCGACACCTCGCCGGAAAATTACGCCAACGTCATCACCACCCGCACCTTCGCGGACCGGATCGAGACCCTGGAAAATGTCCGCAACGCCGGCATCAATGTGTGCTGCGGCGGGATCGTCGGCATGGGCGAAACGCGCGGCGACCGCATTGGTTTTCTTCACGCGCTGGCGACCATGCCGCACCCCGAAAGCGTGCCGATCAATGCGCTGGTCCCGGTCGAGGGCACGGTGCTGGGCAATATGCTCAAGGACACGCCGCTCGCGAAGATCGACGAGGTGGAGTTCGTCCGCACCGTCGCCGTCGCGCGCATCGTCATGCCGCAATCGATGGTCCGCCTCTCGGCCGGACGGGAAAGCATGTCGGAAGCATGCCAGGCGCTGTGTTTCATGGCCGGCGCGAACAGCATCTTCACCGGCGACAAGCTGCTAACCGCCGCCAACGCCGGCGACGACAAGGATGCGACGCTGCTCGGCAAGCTGGGCCTGACACCGATGATGGCGCAGCCGCACGGGCATCTGGAAGCGGCGGAATGATCGCACCGATGTTCCTGCTTGCGGCCATGGGCGCACCCGCGCCTGCCTGCGATGCGCCCGTAAGCCAGGCCGACATGAACCTGTGCGCCCGGCGGGATTATGAGGCCGCCGATGCCCAGCTCAATGCCGAATGGCGCAAAGCCACCGCAACGATGAAGGCGCGCGACGAAGCGGCCGGTCCACCCACCGATCGTCAGCCCACCTACGCCGCGGCGCTCCTTCAATCCCAGCGCGCCTGGCTCAGCTATCGCGACGCGCAATGCCGGCTGGCCGGATATTCCATGCGCGGCGGCACCGCCGAACCACTCACCGTCTCGACCTGTCTGGAGCAGCTCACCAGAACGCGCATCCAGCAACTCAAAGATCTTCAACAGGGCTATTGATACATGGCAATCACCAAAATCCTGATCGCGAACCGTGGCGAAATCGCATGCCGTGTCATGCGCACGGCGAAAAAAATGGGCATCAAGACCGTGGCGGTCTATTCCGATGCCGACGCGCGCGCCCCCCATGTGCTGATGGCGGACGAGGCCGTGCATATCGGCCCGCCGCCCGCCGCCCAATCCTATCTGCTCGCCGACAAGATCATCGAGGCGTGCAAGGCGACCGGCGCCGATGCGGTCCATCCCGGCTATGGCTTCCTGTCCGAACGGGAAAGCTTCCGCAAGGCGCTCGATGCGGAGGGCATCATCTTCGTCGGTCCCCCGGCCAATGCGATCGCGGCGATGGGCGACAAGATCGAATCCAAGAAACTGGCGATGGAAGCCGGCGTCAATGTCGTTCCCGGCTTCGTCGGCGTGATCGAGGATACCGAACATGCGGTGAAGATCTCCAACGAGATCGGCTATCCGGTGATGATGAAGGCGTCGGCCGGCGGCGGCGGCAAGGGCATGCGCCTTGCCTATAGCGAGCAGGACGTGCGCGAAGGGTTCGAGGCGACCAAGCGCGAAGGCCTCAACAGCTTCGGCGACGACCGTGTCTTCATCGAGAAGTTCATCGAAAGCCCGCGCCATATCGAAATCCAGGTGCTGGGCGACCAGCATGGCAATATCGTTTATCTGAACGAGCGTGAATGCTCGATCCAGCGCCGCCATCAGAAGGTGGTGGAGGAAGCCCCCTCTCCCTTCGTGTCCCCCGAAATGCGCAAGAAGATGGGCGAGCAATGCGTCGCGCTCTCCCGCGCGGTCGGCTATTTCAGCGCCGGAACCGTGGAACTCATCGTGTCCGGCGCGGACAAGACGGGCGACGGCTTCTACTTCCTGGAAATGAACACCCGCCTTCAGGTGGAACATCCCGTCACCGAAGAGATCACCGGCATCGACCTGGTCGAGCAGATGATCCGGGTCGCCAATGGCGAGAAGCTGACCATCACCCAGGATGATGTGAAGATCAACGGCTGGTCGATCGAGAACCGCGTCTATGCGGAGGACCCCTATCGCGGTTTCCTGCCCTCCACCGGCCGCCTGATCCGCTATAATCCGCCCGAAGCGGGAACGGACGCGACTGGCGCCAAGGTCCGCGTGGACGACGGCGTGCAGGAAGGCGGCGAGGTGTCGATGTTCTACGACCCGATGATCGCCAAGCTGATCACCTGGGCGCCGACCCGGCTGGAAGCGATCGACAAGCAGATCGAGGCGCTGGACAAGTTCGAGATCGATGGCCCCGGCCACAATATCGATTTCGTGTCGGCGCTAATGCAGCATGAGCGGTTCCGGTCGGGCAACATCACCACCGGCTTCATCGCGGAGGAATATCCCGAAGGCTTCACCGGCGCACCGGCGTCGGACGATCTGCTGAGGAAGCTTGCCGCGATCGGCGCCTTCGCCGCCATGGCGCAGGCCGACCGCGCGCGCCGCATCGACGGGCAACTGGGCAAGCGCATGCCGCCGCCGACCGGATGGCAGGTGAAGATCGGCGATGTCGTCCATGATGTCGAAATCAACGGCGACGATGTGACGGTGGACGGTTCGGCCGTGGACATGAGCCTGGAATATACGCCGGGCGACCGTCTGATCGAAGCAGAGTTCGGCGACGAACCGCTGGCGGTGAGGATTGCGCCGGTCCGTGCCGGCTTCGTCCTGACCGCGCATGGCGCCAGCCATAAGCTGCGCGTCCTGCCCGCCCATGCGGCGCCCTATGCCGCACATATGATCGAAAAGATCCCGCCGGACCTGTCGCGTTTCCTGATCTGCCCGATGCCCGGCCTGCTGGTCGCGCTCCACGTCAAGGAAGGCGACAAGGTAGAGGCTGGCCAGCCGCTCGCGGTCATCGAGGCGATGAAGATGGAAAACATCCTCCGCGCGCAAAAGGCAGGCGTGGTGAAGAGCGTATCGGCGACGCAGGGCGAAAGCCTGGCGGTCGATGCCATCATCCTGGAAATGGAATAAATCCGGTTCCGGCCTCTTTCGTCATGAAAGGGGCCGGAATCAAAGGAGATTGGCCATGGAAGTGCCGGCGATCAGGGCCCGGACAGACGCTGACGCATGGACCGGGCCAATGGGCGACGTGTGGGCCCGGCTTTGGCGCAGGACGGATCGCAGCCTTGCCGATCTGGCGGTGCATCTGAACGAAGCGATCCACAGCGCTCTTCCCGGCGGCCCCACTCGGATCGCGGATATCGGGTGCGGCGCGGGTGCCACCTCCATCGCGGCGGCCGCCATCCGGGCCGATGTCGACATTATGGGGTTCGACCTGTCGGACGCGCTGGTCGCGATCGCGCGGGAGAGAGCGGCAGGCCTTCCCAATTGCCATTTCACCGCCGGCCCTGTGGAACGGACCATAGTGGACGCCATGCCGTTCGACCTGGTCATGTCGCGGCACGGCGTCATGTTCTTCGACGATCCGGTCGCCGGCCTTGCCGTTATCCGGTCCGCGGCACGACCCGGAGCCCCGCTTGTTTTCTCCTGTTTTCGCGCGCCTGCGCTCAATCGCTGGGCGACGGATATGATCGCCGCCCTGCCCGGCGATCCCCCGCCACCGCCGTCGGGTTATGAACCCGGCCCCTTCGCTTTTGCGGACGAACGGTTCGTACGGACCTGTCTGGATGCCGCCGGATGGATCGATGCGCAGCCGATGCCGGTCGATTTCCGCTATGTCGCGGGCGAAAGGGGCGAGGGTGCCGAAAATGGCGCTGTTGCCGATGCGGTCGATTTTTTCAGCCGGATCGGCCCGGCCGCACGCCTGCTTGCCACATGCCCGCCGGAAGAGCACGCCGGGATACGCGATGCCATCGCCCGGTTATGCGAGGCGCATCGCGACGGCGACATCGTGGCCTTTCCCGCCGCTGCCTGGATATGGACCGCGCGCAATTCCCATTGAGCCCGGCGCCACAGATCTCTAGCATCATCCCATGCACCTATCCCATGACCCGGCGGAACCGCCGGCGGACACGATCAGCTTTGATGATTTCCTGAAGGCCGACATCCGCATCGGCACGATCCTGTCGGCGACCCCATTCCCTGAGGCGCGCAACCCCGCCTTCAAGCTGCTGATCGATTTCGGCCCGGGTATCGGCGTCAGGAAATCCAGCGCGCAGATCACCGAAAACTACACGATCGACGCGTTGCCCGGTCGCCAGGTCGCCGCCGTCGTCAACTTCCCTCCACGCCAGATCGGCCCGTTCGTGTCGGACGTGCTGACGCTGGGCTTTGCCGATGAAGCCGGGGCCGTCACCTTGTTCCGGCCGGACAAGCCGGTTCCGAACGGATCGCGCCTGTTCTGAACGTAAAAGCCCGCCGATCCGGGTCCGGCTTACGGTAACTGGTCCTGTCGCGCATCCCGCCCATCGGTTAGGGGACGGGGATGGCCGATGCCCCTACTTCGCCCGCGCCCGATGTCGCCCAGTTGCGCGAACGGATCGCACGGGACGGGTTTGCCCGCCTCACCGGCGATCAGACAATGGCCCTGCTCGGCACATCCCCGGACGACTGGACCCGCTTCGCCGCGACGTGGAACGATCTGGGCCGCGACCTGTATATGGCTGATGGCGGCCGCTATCGCCGGCGGCGGCACGCGGCCTTTGCGGGCGACGCGGGTTCCTTCACCCGCAAACCGCATCAGCCCCATTTCCAGAGCCGCGATTATAATCCGCTAAACGGCGACGTGCAGCGCTGGTTCGACCCGGTCGAACAGGAAACGGCCCAATCCGCCGCGCTGCGCGCCATATTGGGCCTGTGCGCCCGCATTTTCGGCCCCGACCTGACGCCCCCCTGGCATGTCGAGATGCATCAGTTCCGCATTGAGGCAAAACCCGGTCAGGCCGGGCAGCCGACGCCGGAGGGCATGCACCGTGACGGCGTAGACCGGGTGTTCGTCATGCTGGTCGACCGGCGCAACGTGCGGGAGGGCGTGACCCGGATCGGCGCGCGCAACGGCGCGGCACTGGGCCAGTTTACGCTGGCCCGGCCGGGCGATGCCGTAATGATCGACGATCACCATATCCTGCATGGCGTGACCGCCATTCACCCGCTCGACCCGGCCCTGCCCGCCTGGCGCGACGCGCTGGTCATCACCTTCACGGCGGCACGATGAACGGCGGGAGGAAGCGCGCCGATACCCCTATTTCAGCAGGACCAGTTCCTCCGCCATGCTGGGGTGCAACGCGACGGTATCGTCAAAGTCCTGCTTGGTAAGGCCGGCCTTCACCGCCACGGCCGCCGCCTGAAGAATTTCCGGCGCGTCCGGCCCGATCATGTGCAACCCCACGACCCGGTCGGTGGTCGCATCCACGACCATTTTGTAGAGCGCCCGTTCGTCGCGTCCGGCCAGCACATTCTTCATCGGCCGGAAATCGGAGGTATAGACCTTCACGCTGCCCAGCTTGTCCTTTGCCTGCGCCTCCGTCATGCCGACACCGGCCAGCGGCGGATGGCTGAACACCGCCGACGGAACGCAGGCATAATCGACGGTGCGCGGATTGCCGCCGAATACCGTGTCGGCAAAGGCGTGTCCCTCGCGAATGGCGACGGGGGTCAGTTGCAGCCGGTCGGTCACGTCGCCCACCGCATAAATACTCTCGCAGCTTGTCCGGCTATAGTCGTCCACCCTGATCGCACCCTGATCGTTCAGCGCGACGCCCGCGCTTTCCAGACCCAGTCCGTCGGTGTTCGGGCGGCGCCCCGTGGCAAACAGGACAATGTCGGCGTCCAGCGGATCGCCTTCCGCGAACCGCAGGCACAGCGTGCCGTCGTCTCTCTTCTCGACTTTCTCCATCCGCGCGTTGAAACGGAAATCAATCCCCTTCATTAGCGAAATCTGGAGCAGCCTGTCGCGCACCGTCTCATCATAGCCGCGCAGCATCGTACCGCTGCGGTTCACCATCGTGACATGGCTGCCGAACTGATGAAAAATGCCGGCGAATTCATTGGCGATATAGCCGCCGCCGACGATGACGATGCGTTCAGGGCAGGACTCCAGGTGAAACACCTCGTTAGAGGTGATGCCATGTTCGGCGCCATCGACATCGGGAACGGCCGGCCATGCCCCGGTGGCAACCAATATGGTACGCGCGCTTAGGTCCCGCCCATCGGCCAGCCGGACGGAGTGTGGGCCGGTGATCGACGCCCGCTTGGCGATCACCTCCACTCCATGCGTGTCCAGCGTGTTGCGATACAGCCCTTCCAGCCGGTAGACCTCGCCCAGCACATTGTCGCGCAGCGTCGTCCATTCAAACCCGCATTGCGGCACGGCCCAGCCGAAACGGCGGGCATCCTTCAGATCCTCGGCAAAATGGGCGCCATAGATCAGCAATTTCTTGGGCACGCATCCGCGAATGACACAGGTTCCGCCGACCCGGAACTCTTCCGCCACGGCGACCTTCGCGCCATGCGCGGCCGCCACCCGTGATGCCCGCACCCCGCCCGATCCGGCGCCGATGACGAAAAGGTCGAAATCATAGTCGCTCATGCCTGTCTCCCCGTGGACGCGGCTGGTTATGGCGGCGAAGCCGGCGCGTTACAAATGCGAATGGCCCGCATGGCCGCCCGCGTCGGATCAGCCGCCCAGCGCCAGATCGATCAGCGCCATGGTCGACGGGTCGAATCCGCGCGGACCATCCGCGTCGATCGACCGGGCGATATCCTTGCCCAGTTCCACGCCGAACTGGTCGAACGGGTTGATGCCCATCAGCACGGCATTGGTGAAGGTGCGATGTTCGTAAAAGGCGATCAGCCCGCCCAGCGTCTCAGGCGTCACATCGTCCAGCAGGATGGTGGTAGACGGCCGGTCGCCGGGATAGGCCCGCGCGGGATCGTCATCATTGGGCCTGCCGCTCATCAGTGCCGCCCCCTGCGCGAAGCAATTGACGAGCAGGGCGCGATGATGCGCCAGATCGAGCGCGTTCCCCGGTGTCTTCGACGCGATGAATTCGACCGGGCTCAGCACCGTACCCTGATGCAGCAACTGGAACACGGCATGCTGCGCGTCCGTGCCCACCCCGCCCCAGGTGATCGGCGCGGTCGACCCCGCGACCGGCACGCCGTCGCGCGTCACGCTCTTGCCGTTGCTCTCCATCTCCAACTGCTGGAGATAGGCCGGCAACAACCGCAACCGTTCGTCATAGGCGAACACGGCGCGGGTCTGGCATCCGCGCGCCTGGACATAATATTGATCGACAAAGGCCGCGATCACCGGCGCATTTTCGGTTATCGGCGCAAGACGGAAATGCCGGTCCATCGCCGCCGCCCCTTCCAGCAGGCTTTCGAACGCGTCCCAGCCCAGCGCCAGCGCCGCGGGAAAGCCGATCGACGACCACAGCGAATAACGGCCGCCCACCGATTCGCTGAACGGCAGGATGCGGGTTTCATCCACACCCCACGCCATCGCACGGTCCGGCGCGGCGGTCAGGGCGACAACCCGGCCATAGGGGTCGTCCACCCCCGCCTCCACCAGCCAGTTGATGGCGCTGGCCGCGTTCAGCATGGTTTCGGTGGTGGTGAAGGTCTTCGACGCGATCGCGATCAGGGTCGTGGCGGGATCGAAACGGGCCACGGCCCGCTCCAGCGCGGTGCCGTCCACATTGGACACGATCGCCACGTCATAACGACCGTCCTCGTCGCCCAGCGCATCGATGATCAGGTCCGGGCCAAGCGCCGACCCGCCGATGCCGATATGCAATATATGCCGTACCGGCCCCAGCGCCTCCGCCTCGATCGCGTCGATCAGCGCGCGCATCCGGTTGTGAAGCGCGCGGGCGCGGGCCACGCTGTCCACCTGCCCCTCGCCCCGTTCCGCGCAATGTTCGGCCGCGCGCCCTTCGGTGACGTTGACCGGGTCGCCCGCGAACAGCGCGTCGCGCAAGGCGGCAAATCCGCACTGTTCAGCCATCGCCTCGCACGTGTCCAATATCTGCGGCGTCACATGCGTCTTCGACCAGTCGAACCGGATGGCGCCATGGCTGTGCGTGAAGCGCGTCAGGCGCACCGGATCGTCGTCGAACAGCGCCAGAAGAGAAGGTCGCGGTTCCCGCGCGATCCGGTTCCACATTGCGTTCATACCTGCCCGCCCATTCTCGATCACCATCACTTTAAAGTCCCGAAACACCAGTCAGGCGTTCGACGCATCATGCCCTACCGGGTTCCCGGCCTCCTGCATATCGCGCTTTGCCATGTTACCGCGCTTGACGCCGGCCATGGGACACCGCAAAGCCCGACACGCATATAGCATGCAGGATGAAAGGGAAGACGGAGCGGGATGAGCGCACAATCGGAAACGAGGGACTTTATCTGGTTCCTCGCCAAACTGGCGCTGTTCGTCTTCATCCTTCGCAGCTTCATCGTCTCGCCCTTCAACATTCCGTCGGAATCGATGCAGCCGCGCCTGCTGATCGGCGATTATCTGCTCGTCGCCAAATGGCCCTATGGCTATTCCCGCTATTCGCTGCCGTTCAACCTGCCCTTGATCCCCGGCCGCGTCCTGGCGTCCGCGCCGGAGCGGGGCGATGTGGTGGTGTTCAAGGCGCCGCTCAACACCGATCAGGACTGGATCAAGCGCGTCGTCGGCTTGCCCGGCGATCTGGTTTCCGTGCGCAGCGGCACCGTCTATCTGAACGGCCAGGCCATTCCCAAGCGACGGGTCGCCGACCTGGTGATCCCGGTCACGCCCAATATGGTCGCCGCCGCCGAAAAGGACCGGAGCCCGTCGCCCTGCTACCGCACCGAATTCGAGCATCAGGCGGCCGGCGGCGGACGCGAATGCCGCTATCCGCAATATCGTGAGACATTGCCCGCCGGCAAAAGCTACAATGTCCTCGATCTGGTGCCTCACAGCGGCACGGACGACATCGAAACGGTCATGGTGCCCGAAGGCCATGTTTTCGTCATGGGCGACAATCGCGACCGCAGCGCCGACAGCCGCGTGCCCGTCAATGAAGGCGGCGTAGGCATGCTGCCCCAGCAGAATCTGGTCGGCAAGGCGGTGGTATCGGTCTTTTCCACCGACGGCAGCGCCCATTGGCTGCTGCCGTGGACCTGGTTCACGGCCGCGCGGTGGAGCCGGATCGGGGAAGGCTTTTGACGCGACCGGACACCGCCGCCTGGCTGGAGGCGCTGATCGGTCGCGCCCCGCGCAATCCGGCCTCGTTCCTTCAGGCGCTGACCCATGGCAGCGCGAGCACCGCCAATTATGAACGGCTGGAATTTCTGGGCGACCGCATATTGGGGTTGCTGACCGCGGAATGGCTGTACGATCGCTTCCCCGATGAGCCGGAGGGCAAGCTGTCCAGGCGCTTCAACGTGCTGGTGTCGGGCGAAACCTGCGCCGATGTCGCGCGGGCTGTTGGCGTGCCGGCCCATCTGGTACTCGGCAAGCAGGCGCGCGACGACGGCGCCACCGGCAGCGACAATGTGCTGGGCGATGTCATGGAAGCGTTGATCGGCGCGCTGTATCTGGACGGTGGGCTTGAAGAGGCGCGGACGCTGGTGCGTCGCCTATGGGCCGACCGGGTCGACACCCAGACCAGCGCGCCCAAACATCCCAAATCCGCGCTTCAGGAATGGGCGGCCGCCAACCGGCGCAAGGCCCCGGATTATGTGCTGACCGACCGGTCCGGTCCTCATCATGCGTTGCGCTTCACCGTCACCGTGTCGGTCAAGGGCGCCGGGGAAGCCAGCGCGACCGGCGGATCGAAGCAGGAGGCGGAAACGGCCGCGGCCACAGCCTTGCTGGAAAAGCTGACGGGGTAGGCACCGCCCCGCTTGCCCAAAGATCAGGCTTGCTTCACACCGTCATCCCGCTATCCGCCGCAGGCCGAAGCCCCGGCCTGTCCGACGCAGCGGTTGCCGGATCACGCGCGGAATGAACGGAGAATGGATTGACGGATAGTGTTGAACCCCGGCGCTGCGGCGTCATCGCCATCGTCGGCGCGCCCAATGCGGGGAAATCCACGCTGGTGAACGCGCTGGTGGGGCAGAAAGTGGCGATCATCAGCCCCAAGGCGCAAACGACGCGCACCCGCGTGATGGGCGTCGCCATGCTGGACGCGGCGCAGATGGTGCTGGTCGACACGCCCGGCATTTTCGCGCCGAAGCGCAGGCTGGACCGGGCGATGGTTCAGGCCGCATGGGGCGGCGCGCAGGGCGCGGATCTCATCGCCCTGATCGTCGATGGCAAGGCCGGGCTGGGCGGGAAGATGGAACCGATCATCTCCGCGCTCGCCGCCCGGCCGGAACGCAAATGGCTGATCCTCAACAAGGTCGACATCGCCATCAAGGAAAAGCTGCTGGTCCATACCGAACGGCTGCACGAACAACTGGGGTTCGATGAGACATTCTTCGTATCCGCCGCGACCGGGGATGGACTGGACGAGCTGAAATCGGCCTTCGCGGCCGCCATGCCGGAAGGGCCGTGGCATTTCCCGGAAGATCAGGTTTCGGACGCAACCGACCGCATGCTGGCGGCGGAGATCACCCGTGAGCAGATCTATCACCAACTCCACGCCGAACTGCCCTACGCGACCGCCGTCGACACCGAGCAATATAAGGAACGCGAGGACGGATCGGTCGAAATCCATCAGCAGATACTGGTGGCCCGGACCAGCCAGCGCGCCATCGTGTTGGGCAAGGGCGGCCAGCGGCTGAAGGAAATCGGGTCGAAGGCACGCGCCGAACTCGCCGCCCTGCTGGGCGTGAAGGTGCACCTCTATCTGCATGTGAAGGTCAAGGAAAACTGGGAGGAAGATCGCGGTATCTACCGCGACATCGGCCTCGACTGGGTGGAGTAGGAGCGTAACAGCCCGATATCCGCCGGCACCGTCACGGCCGGCGTAGCTCCTCCCCTGTTCAGATTTTCCCGCCGAAGCGCGCATAATGGAAACGGCCGGTCAGACCGCTGGGCGAAAGGCTCCCATACACTCCGCTGTCATCGAACCAGCCTATTCCGGGCAGTGCCCTGGGAAGGTGGTGGAAGAGCCAGGCGATAGCGGCATCGACAGTCCATGGGGCGGGGAAAGACAATCGCCGATGCTTTCAGTCGGGCCTCGACATGGCGACCTTGCCGCGCGCCTTTGATATTGGCGCGCAGCCGGTCATACATCCGGCTGCGACCTGATCGGCAGGTTCACCACATACTACTGGAAACCCCGTAATTCAGCGCCCCCATTCGGCTCGTCCCACCCTGTGAGCTGGGCGCGCGCGGACCGGCACGTCGTGACGAAAGGGCTGGAAAGCACGGCGCGCAATTATGGCGACAATCACTGTCCCGGCCCTGAGAGCCCGGGACATGCCGGTCGGTCCCGCATTCACACCCGCACGAGGAGCACGTCCACTATCGGCTTCTTGCCCGTCCAACGCGTCGCCGTACGCCGAACGGCGAGCCGGATGCGTTCGCGCAGCGCCTGCTCTTCCTTCGATCCCTTGGCGATGACGGCGGCGGCTTCCCCGGCCGCTTCCTCCAGAAAAGCCGCCTTGTCCTCCTCAACCGGCACGCCCTGTGTGCGCAAGGCGGGGTCGCCCACGATCTGGCCGTTGCGGTCGAGCGCGATCGCGACACTGATCTGTCCGTGCAGCGCGACCTTGCGCCGTTCATTGATGGTCGCGCCATCGGCGGGCAGGATCACATCGCCGTCCAGCACCAGCCGGCCCGTTTCCTGCCGTCCGATAATCGCCGGTTCCCCCGGCGCCAGACGCAACACATCGCCGTTGGACTGCACGACCGCATGGGGAATTCCGCTGCCCAGCCCCAACCGCGCCTGTTCCGCCATGTGACGCCGTTCGCCATGCACCGGCAGCAATATCCGCGGCCGTATCCAGCCATACATGGCTTCCAGTTCGGGTCGGCCCGGATGGCCCGACACATGCACGTCGGCCTGCCGGTCGGTGACCATCAGCACACCCTTGGCAGCCAGCGCATTTTGAATGCGGCCAATGGCGATTTCATTGCCGGGAATCTGCTTGGAGGAGAAAACGACCATGTCCCCCTCCCCCAGCTTGATGGGATGGGAATCGAACGCCACGCGCGACAGGGCGGCGCGCGCCTCCCCCTGCCCGCCGGTCGCGATGATCATGACATCCCGCCGCGGCAGGTCCATCGCCTCTTCCCAACTGACGACGGGCGGGAAATCCTTGAGGTATCCCGCGGCCTTCGCGGTCGAAATGATACGGTCCAGCGACCGACCGGCGACACACAGGGTGCGCCCCGTAGCTGTCGCCACCTCGCCCAGCGTCTGCACGCGCGCGGCATTGGACGCGAAGGTCGTCACCAGCACTCGGCCCTTCGCCCCCGCGATCGTCTGCATCAGCCCGTCGCGTACCGTACTTTCTGATCCGCTGGCCCGCGCATTGAACACATTGGTGCTGTCGCACACCAGCGCCAGCACACCGTCATCACCGATCGCGCTCAGTTCCTGCGGGGTCGAAGGCTGACCGAGCAGCGGCTTTTCGTCCAGCTTCCAGTCGCCGGTGTGGAAAATGCGGCCATGCGGCGTGTCGATCAGCAGCGCATTGCCTTCGGGAATGGAATGGGCCAGCGGCACATAGCGGAAACCGAACGGACCAAGCGCGAATTCGCCTTCATTGTCGATAATGTTGAGCCTGACCTCCTTCGCCAGCCCTTCCTCCTCCAGCTTCAGCCGGATCAGCCCCGCGGTGAAAGGCGTGGCATAAAGCGGAACGCCCAGATCCGCCGCGAGATAGGGGATGGCGCCGATATGGTCTTCATGCCCATGGGTGAGGACGATGCCCAGCAGGTCGTCGCGCCGCGCCTCGATAAAGGCAAGATCGGGCAGGATCAGTTCAACACCGGGATAGCCCGGATCGGCAAAGGTAAGGCCCAGGTCAACCATCACCCACTTGCCCTGGCAACCATAGAGATTGACGTTCATGCCAATCTCTCCCGATCCGCCCAGGGCCAGAAAGAGCAGTTCGTCCTTGGGTTTCATTATGTGTGTAAACTCCGTTCATAAAGCAATGCGAGGCCCTGGATCGTCAGATCGGGTGCGACCGCATCGAAAATATCGCTGTTGTCGTTGAAAAGGACGGCCAGACCGCCTGTCGAAATCACCTTGGCGGGGCGGCCTATCTCCGTACGGATGCGCGCCACCAGCCCTTCCATCATCGCGACATAGCCCCAGAACACGCCGATATGCATTTGCGTTTCCGTGGTACGGCCGATCACCGAAGCGCTTTCCGGGCGGCTGATCGCGATCCGCGGCAACTTCGCCGCCGCGGCGACCAGCGCGTCCAGCGACAGGTTGAGGCCCGGCGTGATGATCCCGCCCTTATACGCGCCACTATAATCCACGACATCGAAGGTTGTCGCCGTACCGAAATCTATGACGATCAAATCGCCGCCGTAGAGATGGTGGGCGGCAATGGCGTTTACAACCCGGTCCGCCCCGACCGAGGCCGGTTCCGCGACGTCCAGTTCGATCCCCCAGCCCGCCGGCTCCTGCCCCGCGATCACAGGTGCGACCTTGAAATATTTTTCCGACAGCACCGTCAGGTTATGAAGCGCCCTTGGCACAACGGTCGCGATGATGACGGCGTCGACATCGCCCAGCCCATATCCCTCCAGGATCAGCAACTGGTTCAGCCAGACCACATATTCGTCAGCGGTACGGCGCGGATCGGTGGCGATGCGCCACCGGGCGCGGATGCGCGATCCGTCCAGCAACGCGAAAACGACATTGGTATTGCCGGCATCTATGGCGAGCAGCATGGCTTCGTCTCCCCGACTATCTTCCGTTGTACTGGCCCGTTCCCGGGCAAATCCCCACAGGCAGGGGCGTGGCCATCACAGCAGATGGACATCGCCCGCGTGCATGGCACGGGTATCCCCGTTCGCCAAGCGCAGGATCAGCATCCCGTCCCGGTCCAGCGTGTCGAAACGCCCTTCGACGGTCACGCCGTCAGGCTGCTGAATACGGACCGGCGTGCCGCTCGGGTGGGCGTTCAGCAGCCAGTGGGTGCGCACCGGCTCCATCCCCTGTACCCGCCATAAGGAAAGCCAGTGCGCGAACAGCCGCGCAAGGTCCTCGACCAGCGCCGCGGCCTCCGCCTGCGCGCCCTGCGCCGCCAGGCTGGTGACCGGACGGCCCAGCCCGGTAGGATGACCCGCCACATTCACGCCAATGCCCGCGATCACGGCATCCCCCGCCCGTTCCAGCAGGATGCCGGCGATCTTGGCCCCGTCGACCAATATGTCATTGGGCCATTTAATCTGCGCCTGCCCGCTGCACAGCGGGGCCAGCAGCGCGTGAACGGCATTCGCCGCCACCAGCGCGAGCGAATGCGGCGGCGGGTCGCCCGGCACCAGCCGCACCAGCGTCGAACAGTAGAGATTTCCGTCCGGGCTTTCCCATGCGCGGCCCATTCGGCCCCGGCCACCGGTCTGACGGCCAGCCCGCAGCCAGGCACCTTCAGGCACACCCTGCCCTGCCAGCGCCATCATATCGGCATTGGTGGAGCCGGTCTCCGAAACGAAGCGGATGTCGCTCAGAACAGCGCCGCCGCCGCCGCCGCGCTGGCGTGGTCCAGCAGCGGATTGAGCAGATAGCCCAGCACGACCACCGTCGCGCAGGCGGTCAGGATGATATTTTCCACCGCGCCGCCGCGCGCCTCAAACGCCGCCGTCGGTTCGTCGAAATAGATCGTCTTGATGATCCTGAGATAATAGAAGGCACCGATCACCGACGCGGCGATGCCGAACACCGCGAGCGCTGTCAGATTTGCCGCCACGGCCGCGTCGAACACCAGGAACTTGGCCCAGAAGCCGAAGAGCGGCGGGATGCCGGCCAGCGAGAACATGAAGATGGCGAACGCCGCCGCCAGACCCTTGCGGGATTGCGACAGGCCCGACAGGCTGGCGATGCTCTCCACCGGCCGGCCGTCCGCATCCCGCATTTGCAGCACGCAGGCAAACCCGCCGATGGTCATCACCACATAGATGGCCAGATAGCTCATCGTTGCGGCGACGCCCGCCGGGGTGCCGGCGGCCAGCCCGATGAGGGCGAAGCCGACATTGTTGATCGACGAATAGGCCATCAGACGCTTGATGTTGGTCTGGCCGATCGCCGCGACCGCGCCGAACAGGATGGAGGCCAGCGCCACGAAGATGACGATCTGCTGCCAGTCGAGACCGGCCGGCCCCAGCGCCTCAATCGCGACACGTACCGTCAGGGCCAACGCCGCGACCTTCGGCGCGCTGGCGAAAAAGGTGGTGACCGGGGTCGGCGCGCCTTCATAAACGTCGGGCGTCCACATGTGGAACGGCACGGCGCTCATCTTGAACGCAAGGCCGGCGAGCAGGAACACCATGCCGAACAGCTCGCCCTTGCCCACGCCATCGCCCAGCGCAACGGCGATCCCGTCGAAGCCGGTCGTTCCGGTAAAGCCGTAAAGCAGTGCCACACCATACAGCAATATGCCGCTGGCCAGCGAACCGAGCACGAAATATTTGAGACCCGCTTCCGAGGACCGCTCATCCTGCCGCATGAAGCTGGCGAGGACATAGGCGGCGAGGCTCTGCATTTCGAGGCCGACATAGAGCGTCAGCAGATCGCTCGCCGACACCATCATGGCCATGCCGACGCTGGAGAGAAGGATCAGCACCGGATATTCGGGACGGGGCACGCCACCGGCAGCGAAAAAGCGCGGTGCCAGCAGGATCGCGGCCGCCGCGGTGCCATAGATCAGCACCTTGGCAAAGACCGAAAAGGCATCGGCGCGATAGAGCCCGTCAAACGCATCCGGCCCATAAGCGGCCGAGCAGCTGAGACTGAAACCCGCCGCGATCAGGGCGAGGACCGACAGCCAGTTCACCATGCGCGCACTGCCGTTTCCGGCATAGGCCGCGACCATCAGCAGCGCCATGCCGCTGGCGGCGAGGATCAGTTCCGGCAGAATGGCCAGAAGGGAAGCGGAATCAACCATCAGAATTCTACCCCGTCATTCCGGCACAGGCCGGAATCCCACTTTCCCGTGGCGGTCATGTCGAAGGGCGAAGAGCAAGCCCGGCCTTCAGGTCGGGAATGAAGGGCAGCGATCATTCGTGGCCCTCCCCATGTCCGTGGTTCGCCTGTCCAGCGTTACCATGTCCAGGATCGGCCGGTCTCGGCGCCCCGGGCCTGATCTGCGCATCCCCGACCGGCGCGGCCGGCGCGAGGCGGGCCTCCAGCGCACGGATGTCGGCCCGCATGGGTGCCAGGAAGCTTTCGGGATAGACGCCCATCCACAACACCACCGCCGCGATCGGGGCGAGCAGCCACATTTCCCGCGCCGACAGGTCGGGCATGGCCGCCGCGTCGGCGTGGACCTGTTCGCCATAGCAGATCCGGCGATAGAGGTAGAGCATATAGGCCGCGCCCAGGATGATGCCGGTCGTGCAAACCAGCGCCACCCAGCTGGACGCCTGATAAATGCCCATCAGCGCCAGAAATTCGCCCACGAAATTGCTGGTGCCCGGCAGGCCGACCGACGCCATGGTGAACAGCAGGAACAGCACCGCATATTTGGGCATGTTGATGCTCAGCCCGCCATAACGCGCGATTTCGCGGGTATGCAGACGATCATAGATCACGCCCACGCACAGGAACAGCGCGCCCGCAACGAGGCCGTGGCCCAGCATGACCATCATCGCGCCCTCGATGCCCGCCTGGTTGAAGGCGAACAGGCCGACCGTCACGATCCCCATATGCGCGATCGACGAATAGGCGATCAGCTTCTTCATGTCGCTCTGCACCAGCGCGACGAGGCTGGTATATACGACCGCCGCCATCGACAGACCCCAGACCAGCGGCGCGAGTTGCGCCGACGCTTCGGGGAACATGGGGAGCGAAAAACGGATGAAGCCATAGCCCCCCATCTTCAGCAGCACGCCCGCCAGGATGACCGACCCCGCGGTGGGCGCCTGCACATGCGCATCGGGCAGCCATGTGTGAACCGGCCACATCGGCATCTTGACGGCGAAGCTGGCGAAGAACGCCAGGAACAACAGCGTCTGCACCTGCGGATCGAAATCAAAGGCCATGAGCGTCGGGATGTCGGTGGTGCCCGCGTCATGCACCATCCACATCATCGCGATCAGCATCAGCACCGACCCGAGCAGCGTGTAGAGGAAGAATTTATAGCTGGCGTAAATCCGGTCCACGCCGCCCCAGACACCGATGATCAGGTACATCGGGATCAGCCCGGCTTCGAACATGATGTAGAAGAGGAACAGGTCCTGCGCGGTGAAGACGCCGATCATCAGCACCTCCATGAACAGGAACGCCGCCATATATTCGCCGACGCGCTTTTCGATCGAGCGCCAGCTGGCGCCAATGCAGATCGGCATCAGGAACACGGTCAGCATGATCAGCATCAGGGCGATGCCGTCTATCCCCAGCGCCCAGGCAAAGCGGCCGAAAATGGGCGCATATTCCTGGAACTGCCATTGGGGCGCGCTGCCCGACTGGTCGAAACCAAACCATAGCAGGGCGCCCAGCACCAGATCGACCAGCGTCGCGGCCAGCGCGATCCAGCGCGCGCCGTTCGCGCTCGCATACAGGCATGCGATGGCCCCCGCCATGGGCACCGCCATCATCAGGGAAAGAATGGGGAAGCCGTCCATTATCGTGTCATCGCCCAGGTTGCGGCAGCGGCGAGGCCGATCAGCATCACCAGCGCATAAGTGTAGAGATAGCCGGATTGGAGCCGGCGGGTGACCTTGCCCCCCTGCACCACCAGCGCGGCGATGCCGTTGGGACCGAAACGGTCGATGAAGCCGATATCACCGAACTTCCAGAAAAACCGGCCGATGGCGAAGGCGGGTTTCACGAACAGCACATGGTAGAGTTCGTCGAAATACCATTTATTGAGCAGGAACTGATACAGCACGCCGAACTGCCCGACGAAGCGCCGCGGCCAGTCAGGGAATTTCAGGTAGCTGAGCCAGGCGATCGCAAGGCCGGTCAACATCACCGTGAAAGGCGAGAATTTGACCCACGTCGGCACTTCGTGCGCGGCATGCATCAGGTGGCTGTCGAACGCCAGCGACCCGTTCCAGAACGCCGCGCCGCCTTCCGACCCGATGAACTGGTCATGGAACACGAAGCCCGCGAAAACGGCGCCCAGAGCCAGCACGATCAGCGGGATCAGCATGACCAGCGGACTTTCATGCGGATGATAACCGCCGGTGCCCGCAGGCTGCGCATGCCGGTTTCCATGGGCGTCAGCGGCATGATCGTCATGGCCGTGACCATCGTCGCCGTGGCCATGGGCATCGTGCAGCGCGTGCTGGATATGTTCTGACGCGGCCCAGCGGGGCTTTCCAAAGAAGGTCAGGAAGACAAGCCGCCAGCTGTAGAAGCTGGTGAGCAGCGCCGCGAACACGCCAACCAGGAAAGCGCTCGTACCCGCGCCGCCGGCGGCATAGGCCGCTTCCAATATCCCATCCTTGGAATAGAAGCCGGCAAAGCCGATGCCGAGCAGCGGCAGGCCGACACCGGTAATGGCGAGCGTACCCAGCGTCATCGTCCAGAAGGTAATCGGGATGCTTTTCCGCAATCCGCCATAATAGCGCATGTCCTGTTCATGGTGCATCGCATGAATGACCGAGCCGGCGCCCAGGAACAGCAGCGCCTTGAAGAAGGCATGGGTGAACAGGTGGAACATCGCCGCGCCATAGGCGCCCACGCCCGCGGCGAAGAACATGTAGCCCAGCTGGCTGCAGGTCGAATAGGCGATGACACGCTTGATATCGTTCTGCACCGTGCCGACCGTAGCGGCGAACAGGCAGGTGGCGGCACCGATGAAGGTGATGACGCCCAGCGCCGTATCCGACGTTTCGAACATGGGCGACAGGCGGCACACCATGAACACGCCGGCCGTGACCATGGTCGCGGCGTGGATCAGCGCCGACACCGGGGTCGGCCCCTCCATCGCGTCGGGGAGCCAGGTGTGGAGGCCAAGCTGCGCCGACTTGCCCATGGCGCCCACGAACAGCAGCAGGCACAGCACGGTCATCGTGTCGAAACGATGGCCGAGGAAGCCGATGGTCGACCCGGCCATGGCAGGCGCAGCCTCCAGGATTTCCGGGATGGAGATGGTGTCGAACACCAGATAGGTGCCAAAAATGCCCAGCATGAAGCCAAGGTCGCCGACGCGGTTGACGACGAACGCCTTGATCGCGGCGGCATTGGCGCTCGGCTTGCGGAACCAGAAACCGATCAGCAGATATGAGGCCAGCCCCACACCTTCCCAGCCGAAGAACATCTGAAGCAGATTGTTCGCCGTCACCAGCATCAGCATCGCGAAGGTGAACAGCGACAGATAGGCGAAGAAGCGCGGCTGGTCCGGCTCATCCTCCATATAGCCCCAGCTATAGAGGTGAACCAGGCTCGACACACTGGTGACGACCACCAGCATGACGGCGGTCATCGTGTCGACCCGCAGCGCCCATTGCGCATCGAAGCTGCCCGATTGGATCCAGGTGAAGAGCGGCGCGACATAGGCCTCGCTCTGTCCTGTGAGGAACCCGATGAAGATCGGCCAGCTGAGCGCGCAACTGATGAACAGCGCGCCGGTGGTGACGATCTTCGCGGGCAACCTGCCCAGCGCCTTGTTGCCAAGACCCGCAATGGCCGCGGCGAGGAGCGGGAGAAGGACGATAAGCTGAATCACAGAGTCATACCCCCTTCGTCATTCCGGCCCATGCCGGAATCCCATGGTCTTCCCGCCAGGCAGGCGTGAGACGCCGACTTTCGCCGGCATGACGGATAATATGCACGCGCATCAGCCCTTCATGCGGTTGACGTCGTCGACGGCAATGGTGCCGCGACCGCGAAAATAGATGACGAGGATGGCAAGGCCGATAGCCGCCTCACCCGCCGCGACGGTCAGCACGAACATGCTGAACACCTGCCCCACCATATCGCCCAGAAAGGCGCTGAAGGCGACAAGGTTGATATTCACGCTGAGCAGGATCAGTTCGATCGCCATCAGGATGATGATGACATTCTTGCGGTTGATGAAGATACCGAGCACGCCCATCACGAACAGGATCGCGCTGACCACCATATAATGCTGAAGCCCGATCATGACGGCATCCTTTCCAGGGTATGAAGCCGGATCACAATTCCACCCCCTGCCCCACGGGCTGATCGACATTGCGCACCGCATCCTGCGGACGGCGGCGGATCTGGCGACCGATATTCTGCCCCTTCACGCCGCCCCGGGTGCGGTTGGTCAGCACGATGGCGCCGACCATCGCGATCAGCAGGATGATGCCCGCCGCCTCGAACAAGAAGATATAGCGTGTGTAGAGCAATCCGCCGATCGCCTCGATATTGCTGATTTCCGGGTTCACCGGGGCCGCGCGCTGCGCCAGTTCGATCGAGCCCGCACTCCAGGCGCCGATGCCGAGCACGATCTCCGCCAGCAGCACCGCCGCGATCAGCAGGCCGAACGGCAGATAGTCGACGAAACCCGCACGCAACGCGGCGAAATCGATGTCCAGCATCATCACCACGAACAGGAACAGCACGGCGACCGCCCCCACATAGACGATGACCAGCAGCATCGCGATGAACTCAGCGCCCAGCAGCACCATCAGGCCCGCCGCATTGAAAAAGGCGAGGATCAGCCACAACACCGAATGGACCGGATTACGCGACAGAATGGTCAGCGCACCGCTGCACACCACCAGGATGGCGAACATGTAGAAGGCGAAGACATGTATCATTGGATTTGCGCAGCCCCTTTGCCCTCTATTGCCATCATCCCGAACGAAGGTCCGGCCTGTCGCGCGGCGCATGCCCCGCAGGCCGCGACGCCAGTCACGGTCCGGGTTTCAACCATGCCCGGACCGCAGGGATGAGGGATAATCCGCACGCCCATTACCGATAGGGCGCGTCGGCGGCAAGGTTCGCGGCGATCGCGCGTTCCCATTTGTCGCCATTTTCAAGGAGCTTGGCCTTGTCGTAGATCAGCTCCTCACGGGTTTCGGTCGCGAACTCGAAATTCGGCCCTTCCACGACCGCGTCCACCGGGCATGCCTCCTGGCAGAAACCGCAATAGATGCACTTGGTCATGTCGATATCGTAGCGCGTGGTGCGCCGGGATCCATCTTCGCGCGGCTGCGCTTCGATCGTGATCGCCTGCGCGGGGCAGATTGCCTCGCACAGCTTGCATGCGATGCAGCGCTCTTCCCCGTTGGGGTAGCGGCGCAGCGCATGTTCGCCCCGGAAGCGCGGCGAGATCGGGTTCTTCTCATAGGGATAGTTGATCGTCGCCTTGGGCTTGAAAAAATATTTCAAGGTCAGGGCGTGCGCCTTCACGAACTCCCAGAGGGTGAAGGATTTGATGTAGTAGCCGAGGCTCATTGCACGCCTCCATAGCGCGTCAGCATGAGGAAGCCTGAAACCAGGAAGACGAACAGCAGCGAGACCGGCAGGAATATCTTCCAGCCCAGCCGCATCAGCTGGTCATAGCGGTAACGGGGCACCGTCGCCTTCACCCAGGAAAAGACGAAGAAGAAGAACAGAATCTTGGCGAACAGCCAGATTATGCCCGGCACATGATACAGCGGCGCCCAGTCGATCGGCGGCAGATATCCGCCCCAAAACAGGATGGCGTTCAGCGCGCACATCAAAATGACGTTGGCATATTCGCCCAGCCAGTAGAGCGCGAACGCCATGGACGAATATTCGGTCTGGTAGCCCGCGACCAGCTCGCTTTCCGCTTCGGTCAGGTCAAACGGCGCGCGCGCCGTTTCGGCCAGCGCCGAAATCAGGAACATGACCGCCATCGGGAACAGCAGCGGGTTGAAGCCGTTGCCGTTGAGCAGGCCATAATAGCCCTTCTGGCTTTCCACGATGGCGGAAAGGTTGAAGCTCCCCGCCCAGAGCACAACGGTGATGACGATGAAGCCAATGGAGACTTCATAGCTGATCATCTGCGCGCTGGCGCGGATGGCGGAATAGAAGGGATATTTGGAGTTGGACGCCCAGCCGGCCAGCACGATACCATAGACGCCGAGCGACGAGACGGCGAGGATGTAAAGCAACCCCACATTGATGTCGGCCAGCACCACGCCCGCCTGAAACGGGATGACCGCCCAGGCGATCAGCGCCACGGTGAAGGTGATGATCGGCGCGATCAGGAACAGCACCTTGTTCGCGGCCGATGGGATGATGGTTTCCTGAAGGAAGACCTTGGCGCCGTCGGCGAAGCTTTGCAGCAGGCCGAAGGGACCGACCACATTGGGGCCGCGCCGCAATGCCATTGCCGCCCAGATCTTGCGGTCGGCATAGATGATCATCGCCACCGCGAGCATCAGCGGCAGCGCGATCAGCAATATGCCGATAATGGTCGACAGGAACCACGCCAGTTCGAACGGCGCACCAAAGGACTGGAAGAAAGCGGTCACTGATTCTGCCCCCCGGCCATCATTCCATCACAGGCTGCGCCAACCCGCCCGAAGACGAGGCCCGAAAGACAAATCCCGTTAACCGCCGGGATGACGGAAGACCGGATCATCATCACTCCGCCGCCTCCGCAAATTCCACGCCGTGAATCAGTTCGGCCGAACATTGCTGCATCGTCGGACTGGCGCGGCAGATGGCGTTGGTCAGATAGAAATCCTTGATGGGCGAAGCCAGTTCGCCGGTCGCGCCGGTGGGAAGCACGGGCATCGACCATCCATAGTCGACGACCCCTTCCACAGCGAACGCCGGCACGGCCGCGAACATCGCGTCGCGCAGCGCGGCGAAACTGTCGAACGGCAGCGTCACGCCCATCGCTTCCGAAAGCGCGCGCAGGATCGACCAGTCTTCCCGCGCATCACCCGGCGCGAAGACGGCCTTTTCCCCGCGCTGCACCCGGCCTTCCAGATTGACGTAGGTGCCCGCCTTTTCCGTATAGGCAGCGCCGGGCAGGATCACGTCGGCGGCATGCGCGCCCTTGTCGCCATGATGGCCGACATAGACCTTGAAACTGTCCGCGAACGCCGAATAATCGACCTCATCGGCGCCGAGCGAGAAAAGCAGTCGCGGGCGCGCGGCGGCCACCGCTTTGACGCCGCCGCCCACCGCATAGCCCAGCATGAGGCCACCCATGCGCGCCGCCGCGAAGTGCAGGACGTTGTAACCGTTCCAGCCATCCTTCACGAGCCCCAGCGTGTCGACCAGCGCCAGCGTGTCGCCATGCGCGCCATCCCTGGCCAGCACGCCGCCACCCACGATCATCGCGGGCCGCTCCGCCTTGCCGAACGCCTCGATCACCGCTTCGGGCAGGCCGGCGAGCACCGCCGCGTCTTTGCCCAGCCATTCGACTTTATATGTGAGGTCGACCTGCGGCCCGATGCCGAAGATGCGCGCGCCCTTCTTCACCGCCTTGCGGATGCGGGTGTTCACCAACGGCGCTTCCCAACGCAGATTGGTGCCGACCAGCAGGATCACGTCCGCCGTCTCTATCCCCGCCAGCGTCGTGTTGAAATTCACCGCCGACAGGCTGGACACATCATAGGCAAGGCCGGTCTGACGCCCTTCCAGCATCGTGCCGCCCAGCGCCTCGACCAGCGCCTTGCCCGCAAACATCGTCTCGCAATCGAGCATATCCCCGGCCAGCGCCGCCACGCTGCCACCATGCTCCACGGCCGCGATCGCCGCGAACGCCTCGTCCCACGATGCCGGAACCAGCGTGCCATCCCTGCGGACATAGGGCCGGTCGAGCCGCTTGCGGACCAGCCCGTCCACCACATGACGCGTCTTGTCGCTCGCCCATTCCTCGTTCACGTCGTCGTTGATACGCGGCACGGCGCGCAGCACCTGACGGCCACGACTGTCGAGGCGGATATTGGTTCCCACCGCGTCCATCACGTCGATCGCGGGCGTCTTCTTGAGTTCCCAGGGCCGCGCCTCGAACGCATAGGGCTTGGCCGTCAGCGCACCGACCGGGCACAGGTCGACCACATTGCCCGACAACTCGCTTTTCGCGGCATGTTCCAGATAAGTGGTGATCTGCATGTTTTCGCCGCGATAGATCGCGCCGATCTCCGGCACGCCGGCGACCTCCTCGGCGAAGCGTACGCAGCGGGTGCACTGGATGCACCGGGTCATGACCGTCTTGACCAGCGGCCCCATATATTTTTCGGTGACGGCGCGCTTATTCTCGTCGAACCGGCTGCCGCCGCGCCCATAGGCGACCGACTGGTCCTGCAGGTCGCATTCGCCCCCCTGGTCGCAGATCGGGCAATCGAGCGGATGGTTGATGAGCAGGAACTCCATCACCCCCTCGCGCGCCTTCTTGACCATGGCGCTGTCGGTGCGGATGTCCTGTCCGTCGGCGGCGGGCAGCGCGCAGCTTGCCTGCGGCTTGGGCGGCCCGGGCTTCACTTCGACCAGGCACATGCGGCAATTGCCCGCGATGGACAGCCGTTCGTGATAGCAGAAGCGCGGGATTTCCTTCCCCGCCAGTTCGCACGCCTGCAGGACGGTGGCGCCCTGCGGAACTTCAACTTCTACGCCGTCTACGGTGACTTTAGGCATGGTTACTCCGCTGCCTCCATCATCGGGGCGCCGCGTTCGGTGATTCGCCGCTCGATTTCCGGGCGGAAATGGCGGATCAGACCCTGGATAGGCCAGGCAGCCGCATCGCCCAGCGCGCAGATGGTGTGGCCTTCGACCTGTTTGGTAACATCATACAGCGTGTCGATTTCGCTGATATCCGCCTCGCCCGAACGCAGCCGTTCCATCACGCGCCACATCCAGCCCGTGCCTTCACGGCAAGGGGTGCACTGGCCACAGCTTTCATGTTTGTAGAAATAGGAAATGCGCGAAATAGCGCGGACAATGTCGGTCGACTTGTCCATGACGATGACCGCCGCCGTGCCCAGACCCGAGCCCAGCCCCTTGAGGCCGTCAAAATCCATCGGCGCATCCATGATCTCCCTGGCCGGCACCAGCGGGACAGAGGACCCGCCGGGGATGACGGCGAGCAGATTGTCCCACCCGCCGCGAATGCCGCCGCAATGCCGCTCGATCAGTTCGCGGAAGGGAATGCCCATCGCTTCCTCGACCACGCACGGTTTGTTCACATGACCGGAAATCTGGAACAGCTTGGTGCCCCTGTTGTTTTCCCGCCCGATCCCGGCGAACCATTCCGATCCGCGCCGCAGGATGGTCGGCCCGACGGCGATGGATTCCACATTATTGACGGTCGTTGGACAGCCATAAAGGCCCGCACCCGCCGGAAAAGGCGGCTTCAGGCGCGGCTGGCCCTTTTTGCCCTCGATGCTTTCGATCTGCGCGGTTTCCTCGCCGCAGATATAGGCCCCCGCACCGCGGTGCACGAACACGTCGAAATCATAGCCGGAGCCGCTGGCATTCTTGCCCAGGAAACCCTTGGCATAAGCCTGCTCGACGGCAGCGAAGAGCACCTTCGCCTCATAGATAAACTCGCCGCGGATGTAGATATAGGCCGCGCGCGCGCGCATCGCGAAACCGGCGACCAGCGCGCCCTCGATCAGCTTGTGCGGATCATGGCGGACAATTTCGCGATCCTTGCACGAACCGGGCTCGGATTCGTCGGCGTTGATCACCAGAAAGCTGGGCCGCCCGTCCTTGCTTTCCTTGGGCATGAAGCTCCACTTCATGCCGGTCGGGAAGCCCGCGCCGCCACGGCCGCGCAGGCCCGACGCCTTGATCCGTTCGATGATCTCGTCCTGACCGATTTCCAGCAGCGCCCTGGTATTATCCCAGTCGCCGCGCTTCATGGCCGCGTCGATGCCCCAATCCTGGAAGCCATAGACGTTGGTGAAGATCCGGTCCTT
>JBFWMJ010000010.1:0-53229 GCA_050251675.1 Sphingobium sp. | reverse complement strand
TTTCCCGTTTCGGCTCTGGAACTTCATGGGGGCGTCGCTTATTCTGGCGGCGCCCCTTGAACGTTTTTGGAGACGATGCTCATGCGCAGCTTTCTGATATCCGCCGCCGCTCTGGCCGCCCTTGCCGGCGGAACCGTCGTCATCGCCCAATCGCCCGCCGGCCCTCCCGGCACGAAGGATGTGGCCAAGGTCACGGGCGGCACCTACACGGTCGATGGCAACCATACCCAGATCGTGTTCGCCTTCGATCATATGGGTTTCAGCAACAATGTGGGGGTGATCGCGATGCCCACCGGCACGCTGACCCTTGATCCCAAGGCGCCTGCCGCCGCCAAGGTGGCGATCGACATTCCCATCGCCAACCTCAGGACCGGCGTCGCCGCGTTCGACACCCACCTCATGTCGGCGGACTTTTTCGAAGTCGCCAAATTCCCGACCGCCAAATTCGTGTCGACCGGCGTCACGGTCGATGGGACCGGCGCGACGATCACCGGCAACCTGACCATGAAGGACATTACAAAGCCGGTGACGCTGGACGCCGAATTTTACGGTGCCGGCACGATGCAGGGCAAGGAAAATGTCGGTTTCGTCGCCACCACCACCATCAAGCGCAGCGATTTCGGCATGGGCATGGCGGTGCCCCTGGTCGGTGACACGGTGGAATTGAAGATCACCGCCGCCTTCCAGAAATAAGGCGCTTTCCAGCCCCGGTTGCCATCCCTCTTCGCCGCGACGGGCCGGACCCGCGTGGCGGGGAGGGGCAGGCTTGAAAAACGACTGGACGGCGGGCCGGCAACATCGCTATATTGCCGCCATCATGCAGAGCCACGCGCTTCTTCCCCTGCTACGACTTACACGCCCTTAGGCGTGGTTTTCGTGCTGCCTTTCGACTAGGGGCGGCATCCTGTCCGCCTAAGGGCCCTTGCAAACAGTCAAGTCATATTGAGCGGGCGCGGCATGTGGCCCGATGCAGGAAGTAGTTTGATCTCATGATGCTGACCGACCCTTCACAGAAATATCGTCCCTTTCCTCAGGTCGATCTGCCCGATCGCCAATGGCCTTCGCGCGTGATCACTGCACCGCCACGCTGGCTGTCGACGGACCTGCGCGACGGCAACCAGTCGCTGATCGACCCGATGAACGCGGAAAAGAAACGCCGCTTCTTCGACCTGCTGATGAAGGTCGGCGTCAAGGAAGTCGAGGTCGGCTTCCCCAGTGCGGGCGCGACGGAGTTCGATTTCATCTCCGGCCTGATCCGCGACGGCGTCGTTCCCGACGATGTTTTTCCCCAGGTGCTGACCCAGGCGCGCGCCGACCTGATCGCCACGACCTTTGAGTCTCTGCGCGGCGCGAAACAGGCGATCGTCCACGTCTATAACGCGGTGTCGCCGGCCTGGCGGAACATCGTGTTCCAGATGGAGCGGCCGCAGGTCAGGGAAATCGCCGTCACCGCGGCCAAGCTGCTGCGCGACCATGCCGCCGCGCAACCCGATACGGACTGGCACTTCGAATATTCGCCTGAAACCTTCTCGACGGCCGAACTGGATTTCAGCCTGGAATGCTGCGAAGCGGTCATGGACATATTGCAGCCGACACCGGATAAGCCGCTGATCCTGAACCTCCCCGCGACGGTGGAGGCGGCGACCCCCAACATCTATGCCGACCAGATCGAATGGATGTGCCGCAATATTTCCCGGCGCGACAGCGTCGTCATCTCTCTGCATCCGCATAATGACCGCGGCACCGGCGTCGCCGCGGCCGAACTGGGGCTGATGGCCGGCGCCGACCGCGTCGAAGGATGCCTGTTCGGCAACGGGGAGCGTACCGGCAATTGCGACATCGTGACCGTCGCGCTCAACATGTACACGCAGGGCATCAACCCGGCGCTGGATTTCAGCGATATCGACGAGGTGATCCAGACCGTCGAATATTGCAACCAGTTGCCGGTCCATCCGCGCCATCCCTATGCCGGCGAACTGGTGTTCACGGCCTTTTCGGGGTCGCATCAGGACGCGATCAAAAAGGGATTCGCGGCGCAGGAGATGCGCAACGACCAGATATGGAACGTGCCCTATCTGCCGATCGACCCAAAGGATCTGGGCCGCGATTATGAGGCGGTGATCCGCGTCAATTCGCAGTCGGGCAAGGGCGGTGTGGCCTGGGTGCTGCAACAGGACAAGGGCCTGAAACTGCCCAAGCGCATGCAGGCGGATTTTTCCAAGGTCGTGCAGGCCATGGCCGATGAAACCAGCCGCGAACTCAACGCCGCCGACATATGGCGCGCGTTCGAGGCGCATTACCATCTGGACGGCGATCAATCCTACCGACTGATCGACTATCATGAAGGCGGCGCGGCCGGCGATCGTATCTTCACCGGAAAGATCGCCCATGCAGGCGGCGAACGCAGCATTTCAGGACGGGGGAACGGCTTGTTGTCGTCGGTGCTGGCGGCGCTGCGTGACGATCTGGGCGTCGACCTGGAGATTGCCGACTATACCGAACATGCAATCGGCGTCGGGTCCGATGTCAATGCCGCCGCCTACGTGGAATGCCGCACGCCGGACGGGCATACCATATTCGGGGTCGGCACCGATGCCGACGTGGCGACCGCTTCGGTTCAGGCTGTACTGTCGGCCGCCAACGGCGTCGCCGCGCGGATCGGCTGACCCGCCGGCGGTGCGGGTGGGACCCTGTCTAGAAGGTCGCGTACCTGCCATTTCCTATTGCGCTGATGGCCCGGTAGCTTTGGGTTGGACAGGTCGAGGGCATGCCCCGTAGCTGTGTCCTGTTCAGGCCTGCTCAGCGCTTCGGGGCCATAGCAGGCCGGGGGGCCTGCCCGCACCACGATGTCTGCACCAAGATGGACGCAGGCGGGCTTTCGGCGGCGCTTTTAGCCTAACTCACCACCTGGAGGTAATCGGGCAGTTCAGGCATCCGGGTGCCCGAATGCTCGAAACGGGGTGACGCGCTGTAGGTGCTGAACTGCTCCAACGGTAGTGCCGTGCCGCAAAATCCGCATTCTGCCATCATGCGCCCGACGATCCAGTGTTCATGGCTGCAGCCTGGGCAGCGATTCTGTTCGCCCGTTCGGTAGAGCGGGATCAATCCCCGGTGGTGAGGCGTAACATTCGAGATGATTTGCATGGGCTCAACTCCGGTTGCTCTTAATCATGCAACAACGCGCGGGCAGCTTTGTTTCATTAATGTACTGAAAGGATTGTTTGGGGCGAGGATACCGTAGCGTCAGGCTATGAAAATATTTTCGTGACCAGCGCTGTGATCTGTTGGAGATCTGCGATTATCCTATGATATTTTTGCAGCCCGTACATTTGACAGGGTCTGGGTGCCCGCAACGCATGACGGGCGGCAAGGTATGTTTTGACAAGGTGCCGGAACATGTCGCGGCAGCGAAGAAGTCAGTCGTGCGGTGCCGCCACAGCGCCTGGAAGAGTGCGATGGAGTGCCCCGCGCGTCGGTGCGCCGGACGCCGACAAATGGCGCAGTATGACTGCTGCGGGCACGTCGCGCAGGATCGGTGGTACTGATCCGGTTGGGCTGGGCAGCGGGCGTGACCGTCGTGCGCATACTGGCAGCGATCATGGCGTCGATTGCGGTGCCGTCCGGGGGATTAGCTTTCCGCCCCGACGATGTAGCTGAGGGGCGCCTCAAGCGTCCGCCGCCGCGGCAGTTGTAATGTGCTGCATTTTGTCCCGCTTAAATGCCTATCCGAAAGCGGCCTGCAATGATCGGTGGATGGCATTCCGCAGCGCGCGGGGCGCTGCCATGAAACGGCGGACGAAGCCGGCTCTCTCCACCACGGAGGCATCGTCTGCTCTCCTCACCCGTTTATCGCGCAGAATGCGACACGGCCCGTGGCTGAAGGAAATGTGGTTGAGGAGGGAGTTGGATGCCCGACGAGGATTCGAACCTCGATTAGCGGAGTCAGAGTCCGCTGTCTTACCTTTAGACGATCGGGCAACAGGCGGCTCATCTAGGCGGCGGATCGGCCCTGGTCAAGAGCCTGAAGCAGGATTCCGGCATAGAAGCTGCACCCACCGACGGTGGCGGGCAATAAGCAACCCGCCGGATCATGGTCGATCCGGCGGGTTCCTTATGTTTTGGCAGAGGAAAGGGCAGGGGGCGCCGTTTCCCCATGAAGGAAACGACGCCATGCCGCCTGAAAATCCTATTCCACATCCTGCGTGGTGAAATCTTCACCCTGTACAGAGCCCAGCGGATCGTCGCCGATTGCGGCTTCGGGGCCCTGTGCCAGTTCGGCGGCATGCTCCTCGGCCGCGCTGCGCGGTGCGATCAGATCCACCTGGCTGGATGCCCGCAGCGCCGCGCGCATGGCCGCGTCGCGGCTGGAGGCGGCGACCCGCAGGCGGTTCATGCCTGCGCCCGTGCCGGCGGGGATGAGCCGGCCGACAATGACGTTTTCCTTCAGGCCGACCAGCGTGTCCTTCTTGCCCTGTACCGCCGCTTCCGTGAGGACGCGGGTGGTTTCCTGGAAAGACGCCGCCGAGATGAAGCTGCGTGTCTGCAGCGACGCCTTGGTGATGCCGAGCAGGACAGGCTTGCCCGCGGCGGGCAGCTCACCCGGCTTCAGTCTGGCGTTGATCTCGTCCATCTCTTCCCGGTCGACCTGTTCGCCCACCAGCAGCGTGGTGTCGCCGGACTCGATGATCTCGACCTTCTGCAACATCTGGCGGACGATCGTCTCAATGTGCTTGTCGTTGATCTTCACGCCCTGCAGGCGATAGACTTCCTGGATTTCCGCGACCAGATATTCCGCCAGCGGCTCGATGCCCAGCACTTCGAGAATATCGTGCGGGTCGGGCGATCCGCCGATCAGGTTGTCGCCGCGCTTGACGAAGTCGCCTTCCTGAACGTCGATCACCTTGCTCTTGGGGATCAGATACTCGACCGGCTCGCTGCCATCCTCCGGGGCGATGGCGATCTTGCGCTTCGCCTTATAGTCCTTGAGGAACTGGACGCGGCCCGACACCTTGGCGATGATGGCGTTGTCCTTGGGTTTGCGTGCTTCGAACAGCTCGGCGACGCGTGGCAGACCGCCGGTGATGTCGCGCGTCTTGGCCGCTTCGCGCGAGATACGCGCCAGCACGTCGCCGGCCTGGACCTCCGCCCCGTCATCGACCGACAGCGTTGCGCCCACCGCCAGCATATAGCGCGCGGCTTCGCCGGAATCGTCATCCAGCAAGGTAAGGCGCGGGCGCAAATCCTCCTTCGAGCGGGCGGAGCCGCGGAATTCGGTGACCACGCGCTGGGCGATGCCGGTGGCTTCGTCGGTCTGTTCGGTCAGCGTCTTGCCGTCGATCAGGTCCTGATATTTCACGACGCCGGGCTTTTCGGTGATGACCGGCATGGTGAACGGGTCCCATTCGGCGATACGATCGCCCTGGTTCACCGCGTCGCCGTCGGCAAACAGGATGGTCGCGCCATAGGGCAGGCGGTGGGTCGCGCGTTCGCGGCCCTCATTGTCGATGATCGCGATCTCGCCGTTACGGGCGAGGCTCAGGCGCCGGCCGTTCTTGTCCGTGATGGTCGGCATGTCGCGCAGTTCGATCGTGCCGTCGGCCACGCTTTCCAGGTTCGACGTTTCGTTGAAGTTCGCCGCACCGCCGATGTGGAAGGTCCGCATCGTCAGCTGCGTACCCGGTTCACCGATGGACTGCGCCGCGATGACGCCGACCGCTTCGCCGATATTGACCGGCGTGCCGCGGGCGAGGTCGCGCCCATAGCATTTGCCGCACACGCCCATCTTGCTTTCACAGATCAGGGGCGAGCGGATTTTCACTGCCTGCGTGCCGATCGCCTCAATCTGGGCGATCATGGCTTCGTCCAGCAGCGTACCGATCGGGATGACGACGCTGTCGTCCTTGCTGTCGACGATATCCTCGGCGGTGGTACGGCCCAGGATACGTTCGCCCAGCGAGGCGATGACGCTGCCGCCCTGGACGATCGCCTTCATCTCCAGCGCCTTTTCGGTGCCGCAATCTTCTTCGACGATCGTGCAGTCCTGGCTGACGTCGACGAGGCGGCGGGTCAGATAGCCCGAGTTCGCCGTCTTGAGCGCAGTGTCGGCCAGACCCTTGCGGGCGCCGTGGGTGGAGTTGAAATATTCAAGGACGGTCAGCCCTTCCTTGAAGTTGGAGATGATCGGCGTTTCGATGATCTCGCCGCTCGGCTTGGCCATCAGGCCGCGCATGCCGGCGAGCTGCTTCATCTGGGCCTGCGAACCACGGGCGCCGGAATGGGCCATCATATAGATCGAGTTGATCTGCGCGAGGCGGCCGGTCTGCGGGTCCCTGGGCTGGGCCTTGATCTCGTCCATCATGGCGTTCGCGACCTGGTCGCCGCACCGGCTCCAGGCGTCGATCACCTTGTTGTACTTTTCCTGCTGGGTGATCAGGCCGTCCTGATATTGCTGCTCATAATCGGCCACCAGCGCCTTGGTCTCATCGACCGTCGCCACCTTGCTGTCGGGAATGACCATGTCGTCCTTGCCGAAGCTGATGCCCGCTTGGAACGCGTGGCGGAAGCCCAGCGCCATGATGGCGTCGGCGAACAGCACCGTGTCCTTCTGGCCAGTGTGGCGATAGACCTGATCGATGACGTCGCCGATTTCCTTCTTGGTGAGAAGGCGGTTGACGACGTCAAACGGCACCTTGTGGCTTTTGGGCAGGCATTCGCCAAGCAGCATGCGGCCCGGCGTCGTCTCGAACCGCTTCATATACTGGTTGCCGGCCTCGTCGGTCTGCGGCACCCGGCTGATGATCTTCGAATGCAGCGTCACGGCGCTGGTGAAGAGCGCCTGATGCACTTCCTGCATGTCGGACAGCAGCATGCCTTCGCCCGGCTCGCCTTCACGCTCCATCGACAGATAATAGATGCCCAGCACCATGTCCTGCGACGGCACGATGATCGGCTTGCCGTTGGCGGGCGACAGGATGTTGTTGGTCGACATCATCAGCACGCGCGCTTCCAGCTGGGCTTCCAGCGAAAGGGGAACGTGCACGGCCATCTGGTCGCCGTCGAAGTCCGCGTTGAAGGCCGAGCAGACCAGCGGGTGAAGCTGAATCGCCTTGCCCTCGATCAGCACGGGCTCGAACGCCTGAATGCCGAGGCGATGGAGCGTCGGCGCGCGGTTAAGCATCACCGGATGCTCACGGATCACCTCGTCCAGGATGTCCCAGACTTCCTTGCGCTCCTTCTCGACCCATTTCTTGGCCTGCTTGAGCGTCATCGACAGGCCCTTGGCGTCCAGCCGCGCGTAGATGAACGGCTTGAACAGTTCGAGCGCCATCTTCTTGGGCAGGCCGCACTGGTGCAGCTTCAATTCCGGGCCGGTCACGATGACCGAACGACCCGAATAGTCGACGCGCTTGCCGAGCAGGTTCTGGCGGAAACGGCCCTGCTTGCCCTTGAGCATGTCGGACAGGGACTTGAGCGGACGCTTGTTCGCGCCGGTGATGACGCGGCCACGGCGGCCATTGTCGAACAGGGCGTCGACCGCTTCCTGCAACATGCGCTTTTCGTTGCGGACGATGATGTCCGGCGCGCGCAATTCCATCAGCCGCTTGAGGCGGTTGTTGCGGTTGATGACGCGGCGATACAGGTCGTTGAGGTCCGACGTCGCGAAACGGCCACCGTCCAGCGGGACCAGCGGGCGCAGTTCGGGCGGGATGACCGGCACGACGTCCAGGATCATCCATTCGGGGCGGTTGCCCGATTCCAGGAAGCTTTCGACGACCTTCAGCCGCTTGATGATCTTCTTGGGCTTCAATTCCGACTTGGTGACGGCCAGCTCGTCGAGCAGCGCCTGCTTCTCGCCCTCCAGGTCGAGGTCGATCAGCATCTGCTTGACCGCTTCCGCGCCGATCCCGGCGGAGAAGGCATCTTCGCCATACTCGTCCTGCGCGTCGAGCAGTTCGTCTTCATTGAGAAGCTGATATTTTTCCAGCGGGGTCAGGCCCGGCTCGATGACGATATAGGATTCGAAATAGAGGACGCGCTCCAACAGCTTCAACTGCATGTCGAGCAGCAGGCCGATGCGGCTGGGCAGCGACTTCAGGAACCAGATATGGGCGACGGGCGCAGCCAGTTCGATATGGCCCATGCGTTCGCGGCGGACCTTCGACACGGTCACTTCCACGCCGCATTTTTCGCAGACGATGCCCTTGTACTTCATGCGCTTATACTTGCCGCACAGGCACTCATAATCCTTGATCGGACCGAAGATGCGCGCGCAGAACAGACCGTCACGCTCGGGCTTGAACGTGCGATAGTTGATCGTCTCGGGCTTCTTGATCTCGCCGAAGGACCAGGACCGGATGCGTTCGGGCGAGGCCAGGCCGATCTGGATCTGGTCGAAGGTTTCCGGCTTGGCGACCGGGTTGGCGAAGTTGGTCAGTTCGTTCATCTTGTCATTCCCTCATGAGGGCAAATCTGTGGAGCAGGAGGAGGGAGAGCATTGCCTGGACGGCAACGCCCCGATCCCCTTATTCCGCCGCCGCCGCGAAGCCGTCGTCATCCTCGGCGATCTCGTCCATCGACGCCAGTTCGACGTTGAGGCCCAGCGAGCGCATTTCCTTGACCAGCACGTTGAAGCTTTCGGGAATGCCGGCCTCGAACGTGTCGTCGCCCTTGACGATCGCTTCATACACCTTGGTGCGGCCGATCACGTCGTCCGACTTCACCGTCAGCATTTCCTGAAGCGTATAGGCGGCGCCATAGGCCTGGAGCGCCCACACTTCCATTTCCCCGAAGCGCTGGCCGCCAAACTGGGCCTTGCCGCCTAGCGGCTGCTGGGTAACGAGGGAGTAGGGGCCGATGGACCGGGCGTGGATCTTGTCGTCGACGAGGTGATGGAGCTTGAGCATGTAGATGATGCCCACCGTCACCTTGCGGTCGAACTTGTCGCCGGTGCGGCCATCATACAGGTCGCTCTGGCCCGACGAGTGCAGTCCGGCCAGTTCGAGCATGGCCGATACGTCCGCTTCGCGGGCGCCGTCGAACACCGGCGTGGCCATCGGTACGCCCCGTTGCAGATGTTCGGCCAGATCGACGATCTGCTCGGCGCTCCGCCCCTCGATCTGAGCCGCATATTGCGGGCCATAGGTTTCGAGCAGACGGGTCTTGACCGCATCCGGCATCTCTCCGCCCTGCGCGTTGGGATTGGCGTCCCGCCAGCCCTCCAGCGCGTGCTTGAGCTGCTGACCAAGGCCGCGCGCGGCCCAGCCCAGATGGGTTTCAAAAATCTGGCCGACGTTCATGCGGCTCGGCACGCCCAGCGGGTTCAGCACGATGTCGACATGGGTGCCGTCTTCCAGGAACGGCATGTCCTCGATCGGCAGGATGCGGCTGATGACGCCCTTGTTGCCGTGACGGCCGGCCATCTTGTCGCCCGGTTGCAGCTTGCGCTTCACCGCGACGAAGACCTTGACCATCTTCAGGACGCCCGGCGGCAGTTCGTCGCCGCGCTGCAGCTTGTCGACGCGGTCCTCGAACTTCTCGACGATCGACTTCACCGCCTCGTCATATTGCGCCTTGACCGCTTCGATCGCAGCCTGGCGGACATCGTCCTCGACGGCGAACTTCCACCATTCGTGGCGCTCGACCTCGTCCAGCAGGGCGGTGTCGATCACGACGCCCTTCCTGACGCCCTTGGGCGCGGCCGCGGCGGTCTGGCCAACCAGCATTTCAGCCAGACGGTTGAACGTCGCGCGGTTTAGGATCGCCCGTTCGTCCTCGCGGTCCTTGGCCAGCCGGTCGATCTCCTCGCGCTCGATCGCCATGGCGCGTTCGTCCTTGTCGATGCCGTGGCGGTTGAACACGCGGACTTCCACGACCGTGCCGGCGACGCCCGGCGGCAGGCGCAGCGAGGTGTCGCGCACGTCGCTCGCCTTTTCGCCGAAGATGGCGCGGAGCAGTTTCTCCTCCGGCGTCATCGGCGATTCGCCCTTGGGTGTGATCTTGCCGCACAATATGTCGCCCGGCTCGACCTCGGCGCCGATATAGACGATGCCCGCCTCGTCGAGGTTGCGCAGCGCTTCCTCGCCGACATTGGGGATGTCGCGGGTGATGTCCTCCGGCCCCAGCTTGGTGTCGCGGGCCATGACCTCGAACTCCTCGATATGGATCGAGGTGAAGACGTCATCCTTCACGATCCGCTCGGAGATCAGGATGGAGTCCTCATAATTATAGCCGTTCCAGGGCATGAACGCGACCAGCGTGTTGCGGCCCAGCGCCAGTTCGCCGAACTCGGTCGACGGGCCGTCGGCGATGACGTCGCCGGCCTCGATCAGGTCGCCGACCTTCACCAGCGGACGCTGGTTGATGCAGGTGTCCTGGTTCGACCGCTGGAATTTCTGGAGCGTGTAGATGTCGACGCCCGACTGGCCGGCTTCGATATCGCCGGTGGCGCGGATGACGATACGCGTCGCGTCGACCTGGTCGACGATGCCGGCGCGCCTGGAGGCGATGGCCGCGCCCGAATCGCGGGCCACGGTGCCTTCCATGCCGGTGCCGACGAACGGTGCCTCGGCCTGCACCAGCGGCACCGCCTGACGCTGCATGTTCGATCCCATCAGTGCGCGGTTGGCGTCGTCATTCTCCAGGAAGGGGATGAGCGATGCGGCGACCGACACCAGCTGCTTGGGGCTGACGTCCATCAGGGTGATGTGATCGCGCGGCGCCATCAGGAATTCGCCTGCTTCCCGCGCGGAGATCAGGTCTTCGGCCAGCGTGCCGTCGGGGTTCAGTTCCGCGTTCGCCTGCGCGATCGTGTGCTTGGCCTCCTCCATGGCGGAAAGGTACACCACTTCATTCGTGACCTTGCCATCGATGACCTTGCGGTAGGGCGTTTCGATGAAGCCATATTTGTTGACGCGGCTGAAGGTCGCAAGGCTGTTGATCAGGCCGATGTTCGGGCCTTCGGGCGTTTCGATCGGGCAGATACGGCCATAATGGGTCGGGTGGACGTCGCGCACCTCGAAGCCCGCGCGTTCGCGGGTCAGGCCGCCCGGCCCAAGCGCCGACACGCGGCGCTTGTGGGTGACTTCCGACAGCGGGTTGGTCTGGTCCATGAACTGCGAAAGCTGGCTGGAACCGAAGAATTCACGCACGGCTGCCACGGCGGGCTTCGCGTTGATGAGGTCGTTCGGCATCACGGTCGACACGTCGACGCTCGACATGCGTTCCTTGACCGCGCGCTCCATGCGCAGCAGGCCGACGCGATACTGGTTTTCCAGCAGTTCGCCGACCGACCGGACGCGGCGGTTGCCGAGATTGTCGATATCGTCGATCTCGCCCTTGCCGTCCTTGAGGTTCACCAGTTCCTTGACGACCGCCAAAATATCTTCCGTCCGCAGCGTCGTCACCGTATCCTCGGCGTCGAGGTCGAGGCGCATGTTGAGCTTCACGCGGCCCACCGCCGACAGGTCATAGCGTTCGGGGTCGAAGAACAGGCCGCCGAACAGCGCTTCGGCGGTTTCGCGCGTCGGCGGTTCGCCGGGGCGCATGACGCGATAAATGTCGGACAGCGCCTGGTCACGGTCTTCGGCCTTGTCGGCCTTCAGCGTGTTGCGAATCCAGGGCCCGGTCGTCACATGATCGATGTCGAGCAGTTCCAGGCGGTCGACGCCCGCCTTGTCCAGCTTCTCCAGATTCTCCGGGGAAACCTCGTCGCCCGCCTCGATATAGATCTCGCCCGTGCTCTCGTTGATCAGGTCATAGGCGGAATAGCGGCCATAGACTTCCTCGGTCGGGATCAGCAGCGTTTCGAGACCGTCCTTTTCCGCCTTGTTGGCGGCGCGGGGCGAAATCTTGTGGCCGGCGGCGAACACGACCTCGCCCGACTTGGCGTCGACGATGTCGAAGGCGGGCTTGAGGCCACGCCATGCTTCGGCGACATAGGGGATCTGCCATCCGCCCTCACCGCGGACATAGGTGACCTTGTTGTAGAAATAACCCAGCATATCCTCGGCCGTCAGGCCCAGCGCATAGAGCAGCGCCGTGACCGGCAGCTTGCGCTTGCGGTCGATGCGGACGTTGACGATATCCTTGGCGTCAAACTCGAAATCGAGCCACGAACCGCGATAGGGAATGACGCGCGCGGCGAACAGATATTTGCCCGACGAATGGGTCTTGCCCCGATCATGATCGAACAGCACGCCCGGCGAACGATGCATCTGGCTGACGATCACGCGTTCGGTGCCGTTGACGATGAAGGTGCCGTTGCCGGTCATGAGCGGCATGTCGCCCATGTACACATCCTGCTCCTTGATATCGAGCACGGAGCGGGTTTCGGTGTCCTGGTCCACTTCGAACACGATCAGGCGCAACGTGACGCGCATCGGCGCGGCGTAGGTGATGCCGCGCTGACGGCATTCCTCGGTGTCGTATTTGGGGTCTTCCAGCTCGTAATGGACGAAATCCATCTCGGCAGTGCCGGCGAAATCGCGGATCGGGAACACGCTGCGCAGCGTCTTTTCCAGGCCCGACACATAACCGATCGACGGATCGGACCGCAGGAACTGTTCGTAGCTCTCCCTCTGAACCTCGATCAGGTTCGGCATCTGCACCACTTCGTGGATGTCGCCGAACACCTTGCGGATGCGCTTCTTCGCGCCGGTGTTGCTGATGGGGGGAAGAGCCTTGGTCGCCATGCGGTATCTACCTGCCTGTTGGTCGCATTTCTGTTCGTCGCATTTTTTCCGCATCGCAGCGGAATTTCAGCCGATTCGCAGCCTTGAGGGTCACGAAAAAAAGTGCGGGCCGGGACTGTCCGATCCGCACTTTTGCGTCTGTATACCCCGCCATTGCCGCCCCATACTGCCATGGACCGTGCGCAAGGCGATCCTGGACCCCGGACGATCGGGAGGTTGGCCCGGAGCCTGCCATAAAACGGGGCGCCAGCCGAACCGGGCCTGCATATAGAGGCGCAGGACCGGTTTGTGAAGAGGGACGTCCCGTTTTTCAGCGCCGATGGACGGGGCTGGCGGATGGCGGGGATAATATACGGCTAACGCCGCCCGTGTTCGATGATTTCAGTGTCCCGCTGTCGCTTCGGCAGGAGCGGCGTTGGCGGGGGCTTCACCCTCCGCGCCTTCTGCCGCGTTGGCGGCATTTTCTGCCGGTGCATCTTCGGCCGGCGCCGCATCGGCGGCGGGCAGCGGCAGGTTGGACCCCTGGCTGTTCATCCACGCGATCAGGTTGGCGCGGTCTTCGGGCTTGCCCAGGCCGGCAAAAGTCATCTTGGTGCCCGGAGCGAATTCACGCGGGCTCTTCACCCATGCGTCCATCGCTTCAAAGGTCCAGTTGCCGCCCTTGCTCTTGAGCACGTCGGAGAAGGCGAATCCTCCCCGGCCGTGGCCGATGGGATCGCCCATGATCGCGTGGAGATTGGGACCGATGCCGTTCGCGCCGCCCTGGTTCACGGTGTGGCAGGCGACGCATTTGGCGAACACCTTCTCGCCCGCCGCCAGATCGGCGTTGGCCAGCAGTGTATTGAGGCCAGGGCCGCTGTCGCCGCCGCCTTCACCTTCCACCTCGACGCCTTCGATCTCATAGCCCATCTTGTCGGGGCGTGCGTCATGGAAATATTGGGAACTGACGATCGCGCCGCCCAGGGCGATTATCCCTGCGAACAACGCCCAGCCCGCAACGGTGTTGAAACGATCGCCCATTTCGCTCGATTTCCCTTGAGTTTCTGTTCTGGTGGCTAGCTTTCTGCGCCCCCTTCAGCGGGTGCCATAATGGCGCGAGCGCGAACGTGCAAGCATGGTTGAGCCGCATAGCGCTGCTTTTGAAGGAGTTCAGGCCACCGGGCGCTTGCGAACGCAGGATCAAGTGCCTAAGCGCCCGTTGCCCTATGCAGAACTATCCCGCCCCCGCTCGCGCCCTCGTCGCCACCATGGCCGGTCAGGCCGCGCTCGACCCTGGCCGCGCGATCGCCTATCAGGGCGCGCCCGGCGCGAATTCGCACCTCGCCGCGCTCGGCTATGCTCCCGATTGCATTCCCTTGCCCTGTTTCGCGTTCGAGGATGCGATCGACGCCGTGCGCGAGGGGCTGGCGGCACGCGCCATCATCCCGATCGAAAACAGCCTGCACGGCCGGGTCGCCGACATGCATTTCCTGCTGCCCGAATCGGGATTGTGCATCGTCGACGAATATTTCCTGCGTATCCGCCATTGCCTGATGGCGCCCGACGACACGCCTGTGAAGAGCGCGGTCAGCCATCCCCAGGCGCTGGGCCAATGCCGCCATTATCTGCGCGAACGGGGAATCACCCCGGTCAGCTATGCCGACACGGCCGGCGCCGCGGCGCTGGTGGCGCAGGCGCGGGTGCCCGGGGAAGGCGCGATCGCGCCCTATCTGGCGGCGGAATTATACGGTCTGCGCCTGACGGCCGAGAATATCGAGGATAGCGACGATAATATGACGCGCTTTCTGGTCCTCGCCCGTGATGCGGCGATGCCGCCGGCCGGCGCCGGACCGGTCATGACGACATTCCTGTTCGAGGTGAAGAACGTGCCGGCCGCGCTGTACAAGGCGATGGGCGGTTTCGCGACCAATGGCGTCAACATGACCAAGCTGGAAAGCTACCAGCGCGGGGCCAGCTTCGCCGCGACCGAATTCTATTGCGATATCGAAGGGATGCCGGGCGATCCGGGGGTCGACCGGGCGCTGGCGGAACTGGAGTTCCACAGCAAATGGGTGCGGATGCTGGGCAGCTATCGGCAGGGACGGCCGCGCAGTTAGGGCGGGGCGCTCCGACGGGCGGGAAATGGTGGCGGCAGGCGCGTCCGGCGCGCACTGCCCGCATGTGGCGACAGGGGGGGCGGGGCACCGCATTTTCGTCACGGCATTTGCCGGACGCACAATCTCTTTGCCCTTTCGCGCGAAGGGCGGGGGCGGGTATAAGGCCTGATGATCGCAGCCATTCTTCTGTCCGCTCTTGCGATGAGCGCCATTGTCGGCGCGCGCTATCTGGTGGTGAGCGGCGGTTTCGCATTCGTTACCAACAGGCGGCATCCCGGCCTTTATGACGGGCTGGGCCCGCAAATAGGGCGGGAGATCGGCTGGTCGCTCGGTGCCGCGCTGATCTATGGCGTGCCCGCCGGTATCGTCGCATGGGGTTGGCAGGCGCGGGGGTGGACGCGGCTTTACACGGACGTCCATGCCTTTCCGCTCTGGTATCTGCCCCTGTCGGTGCTGCTCTACCTCGCCGCGCACGATACATGGTTTTACTGGACTCACCGCGCGATGCACCGGCCGGCGCTGTTTCGCGCGGTTCATGCGGTACACCATGCCAGCCGGCCGCCGACGGCATGGGCGGCCATGAGCTTCCACCCGTGGGAGGCGGTAAGCGGCGCGGTGGTCATTCCCGCGCTGCTCTTCCTCATCCCCATCCATGTGGGGGCGCTGGCGGTGGTGCTGACCGTCATGACGGTGATGGGCGTGACCAATCATATGGGATGGGAGATGTTTCCGCGCCGGATGGTGCGCGGGCGGGCCGGGCGCTGGCTGATCACCGCGAGCCATCATCAGCGGCACCATGATCTTTATGCCTGCAATTACGGGCTGTATTTCCGGGTGTGGGACCGGCTGTGCGGCACGGACAGGGGGCTGGGCGCATGCGTGGGCAAACGCGCTTGATCGGGCGCATGCCGATCGGCCTTGCCGCCCTTGCCACCCTCGCGGCGGCCGCGCCGGACGGCGATTCGCAGCCGTTGACGATGGCGGTCGAAGGATTGCGCTCGACCAGCGGGAATATATTGGTCTGCGTGACGCAGGTTGCCGCGCATTTCCCCGATTGCAGCGCCGATCCGGCCAGAATGCACCGCATCGTGCCCGCCGCGCAGGCGGATACCGCTCTGGGCGACCTGCCGCCTGGCGACTATGCCATTGCGATCATCCACGACGAAAACGGCAACGGACGACTGGATACATTTGCCGGAATTCCCCGCGAAGGGGTGGGATTTTCGCGCAATCCGGCGCTGCGGTTCGGCCCGCCTCGATTTTCGTCCGCGCGGTTTGCCGTGGCGCACGCGCCGGTGCGGCAGGCGATCAGGGTCAAATATTTCCTGTAAAGGCCGCGTGGAACCTGTAACCCCATCGAAACATTTCAGGACAGACGGATCATCCAGCGGGGTTTCTTCATGACGTTTTTTCGTTTCGCCGGTCTGTTGCCGGTTGCGGCCCTTGGTTTCGCGTCTGTCTTTACACCGTCCGCACGGGCGCAGGAGGAGGCGCGGAGCAGCACGCTGACGGTCGGCGTCGGCACGGCCTATGTGCCCAGCTATGAGGGGTCGGACGATTATCGTGTCGTCGTCGCCCCGCAGTTTCGCGGAAAGGTCGATGATTTCGCGTTCTGGATGCGGGGGCCGGGCCTGTACGTCGATGCCATCCCCAACCGCGATGACAGCGGCCTGGATTTTCAGCTGGGGCCGGTGGTCAACCTGCGCTTCGACCGTACCAGCCGCAAGGGCATGAAGGATCGGCAGGTCCGCGCGCTCGGCAAGCGCGACACCGGGGTGGAGGTCGGCGGCTTCGTCGGCATCGGCAAGACCGGCGTGATCACCAGCGCCTATGACAATCTGTCGGCGCGCGTCGCCGTGACGAAGGATGTGGCAGGCGCGCATGGCGGGTATGTCGTGACGCCGGCGATCGAATATTTCACGCCGCTGTCCGTGCGCTCGTTCGTGGGATTGGGCGTGTCGGCCGACTATGTGGGCAAGAAATACGGCCGCTATTATTTCGATATCACGCAGGCGGAATCTCAGGCCAGCGGGCTGGCCTCCTATAGCCGGGCGGGCGCCAAGTCCGGCTTTCGGCGCCTGAACGCCAATCTGGCAGGCGGCTATTCGCTTTCCGGCGACTTGCGGAGAGGGTGGGCCGTGGTGGGCACCGTCGGCTATGCCCGCATGCTCGGACGCTATGGCGATTCGCCGATCGTTGCCGATGCCGGGTCGCGCGATCAATGGATCGGCGCATTGGGCATCGCCTACACCTTCTGATCCCGGCTGCTTTCTGAACCTGGCCCCCGCCGCTTTTGGTTTTTCGTCTTGCCCGGACGGGGTGACGCCCCACATAGTGCGCTGTATGACCGCGCTGTCCGGCTGTATCGGACGGTGCATTGACGGGAGAATATGGCGTGGCGACCCTGGGACTGAGCGACAAGGACAAGGCGGCGGTGGAGGCGTTCCGGCGCGATGTCGTGGAACCGTCGCAGAGCCAGTTGGTGATCGTCGATTTCTGGGCTGAATGGTGCGGCCCATGCAAGCAGCTTGCGCCGGTGATCGAGAAGGTGTGCGCCGATTACGCGACGAAGGGCGTCGTGCTGGTCAAGGTCAATGTCGATGAAAATCAGTTCATCGCCAGCCAGTTCCGCGTCCAGTCGATCCCGACCGTCTATGCCGTGTTCCAGGGCCAGCCCGTCGCCGATCTGAGCCAGGCGCGGACGGACGGCCAGTTCAGGCAATATCTGGATCAGCTGTTGGCGCAGCTGCCCGTGCAGTCTGATGAGAAGGCGCAGGCGGCGGAGATCGCACCGCTGGTCGCCATGGGCGAGGAATTGCTGACCGGTGGAGAGGCCGAACGCGCCCTGTCCGTTTTCCAGCAGATCGACGCGATGGCGCCGGGCACGGCGGACGTCGTCGCGGGCATCGCCCGCGCGCTGGTGGCGCTCGCGCGGCTGGATGAGGCGCAGGCGGCGCTGGACGCCCTGCCGCCGGAGGCGGCGAAGGACGGGCATGTCGAACGCGCGCGCGCCGCGATCGCACTGGCGCGGGATGCCCGGCCCGTTGCCGACCTGTCGGATGTGGAAGCGCGGGTCGCGGCGGACCCGGACGATCATGCCGCGCGGTTCGAACTGGCTGGCGGCCTGATGGCCAATGGCGATCGGGACGGGGCGGCCGATGCCCTGCTGGAAATCGTGCGGCGCGATCGCGGCTGGAACGACAATGCGGCCCGGTCGCAACTGCTGACCCTGTTTGAGGCGGTGGGCCTTGAGGACCCGTGGGTGGCGGCGCAGCGCCGGCGCCTGTCGCAGATATTGTTCGCCTGACCGGCCGGTTCGCCGTGTCGCGCGCGCGCATTTCCATCTTTCCATTGCCGGGCGCTCTGCTGCTGCCGGGGATGGACCTGCCGCTGCATATTTTCGAGCCGCGCTACCGCGCGCTGGTTCAGGATGCGGTGGCGCGGGATCGGCGCATCGGCATGATCCAGCCGCGGGAGGGCGGGGCGAAGCCGGCGCTGTTCGACATGGGCTGCCTGGGGCATATCGCGCATATCGACGCGCTGGACGACGGGCGGTTCAATATCGTCCTGCGCGGTCTGGCCCGGTTCCGGGTCATACGCGAACTGGAGGTGACGACCGCATTCCGCCAGGTAGAGGCCGACGTCGAACAGGCGCCTGACGAGCATGACGACGTGCTGGCCGCGATAGAGCGCGCCGCGCTGGAACAGGAAGCGCGCCGTTTTGCCGAAACGCTTGGCTATATCGTCGACTGGGGCGCGGTCGCGCGGCTGGACGACCGGGCGCTGGTCAACGGCATCGCCCAGATCGTCCCCTTCGACGCCGCCGCCAAGCAGATATTGCTGGAAGCCGACACGCTGAGCGAACGATCGGAACGGACGATCCAGCTGATGCAGATATTTGGTCGGATCGAACGGGACGGCGGAGAGACTTTGCAATGATTGGGGCAATGATTGGGCCAACGATTGGGCCAGCCGTCAGGCAAGGGGCTGGGCCGGTCACCGGGGCTGTGACCGGGCAATGAGCGAGGCTGCGCCGATCGACCCGTTGCTGTTGTCAAAGCTGGTCTGTCCGGTGACCCGCACGCCGCTCCGCTGGGACGGGGAACGGCGCGAACTGGTGTCGGTTGAGGCGGGCCTCGCCTATCCGGTGCGGGACGGCGTGGCGGTGTTGCTGGCGCGGGAAGCACGCGTTGTTTGACGGCGGCCCGCGCCGCGTTACCCTCAGGACGCCATGGCCGCGTCGATCAGCGCGCGGCCTTCCGCGCTGCTCCAGTCCATCGCCCCGACGACCCGTACCATTTCCCTGCCCCGCGCATCGTACAGCACCGATGTCGGCAGCAGGCCGGTCGCGTAATGAAAGCCCAGCCGGTTTTCAGGATCGGTCCAGCTTTTCAGATTAGGCAGGTCGTGCGTCTTGAAAAAGCCCTTGATGGGCGCGGTCTGCAAATCCTGCGATATGGTGAGCACGGCCAGTCCCTTTGGCCCATATTCGGCGGCGATCCGATCCAGCATCGGCATTTCGGCGACGCACGGCGCGCACCATGTGGCCCACAGGTTGACCAGCATCGGCCGGCCGGTGACGGCACGCAGCGTCGTGTCGCGGCCATCGGGGTCCTGGAACACCAGGTCGGGCGCGGGGGTTCCCGCCTTGCCGCGGTCGATCCTGTAATCGAACCCGTCCTTGCCGCCTTTTGCCTTATCGGACGTGCCGCCCGGAACCTCGCCGCCGGGAACCTCGCCAGTGGTGGCCGCCCCGGTCTGCGCGCTGGCTTGCGCGTCCGCTTGCCCTGAGGACGGCGATTGCTTATCGCACGCGCCAAGCCCGACAATCAGGAGCAGGGTCATTACGGATCGCGAGGACAGTCTCATGGGGCCAGACAATTTCAAGGAAAAAGCCTCCAACAGCATGTGGGGCGGTCGCTTCGCGGCCGGACCGGCTTCGGTCATGCGTGAGATAAATGCGTCGATCCCGTTCGACAAGCGATTGTGGAAGCAGGATATCGCCGGATCGAAGGCGCATGTCGCGATGCTCGCCGCGCAGGGCATTGTGGAGGGGGAGGACGCGCAGACCATTACCGAGGGACTGAACCGCATCGCCGCCGAATATGAAGCGAACGGCGTGCCGGTGGATCTTGACCTTGAAGATATCCACATGGTGACCGAATCGCGGCTTGCCGAACTGATCGGTCCGACCGCCGGACGCCTGCATACCGCGCGTAGCCGCAACGACCAAGTGGCGACCGATTTCCGCCTGTGGGTGCGTGATGCCCTGGACGAGGTGGATCAGGGCCTCGCCGCGCTTCAGGCCGCGCTGCTGGCGCGGGCGGCGGACCATGCCGACGCGGTGATGCCCGGTTTCACGCATCTGCAATCCGCGCAGCCGGTCACGCTGGGCCATCATCTGATGGCCTATCATGAAATGATCCGGCGCGACCGCAGCCGTTTTTCCGATGCGCGCGCGCGGATGAACGAATGTCCGCTGGGCGCGGCGGCGCTGGCCGGCACCGGGTTCCCGATCGATCGCCATGCGACGGCGGCGGCGCTGGGTTTCGCCAAACCCACCGACAACAGCCTGGACAGCGTGTCGGACCGCGATTTCGCGCTCGATTATCTGATGGCCGCGACCCAGCTTGCGCTGCACCTGTCACGACTGGCCGAGGAGTTCATCATCTGGGCCAGTCAGCCCTTCGGGTTCGTCCGGTTGCCAGACGCCTATTCGACCGGCAGTTCGATCATGCCGCAAAAACGCAACCCCGATGCGGCCGAACTGGTGCGCGGCCATGCCGGGCGGATCATGGGCTGCATGACCAGCCTGTGCGTCACGATGAAGGGCCTGCCGCTCGCCTATTCCAAGGATATGCAGGACGACAAGCCGCCGGTGTTCGAGGCGCACGACCTTATCGGCCTGTCGATTGCGGCGATGACCGGCATGGTGGAAACCGTGACGTTCCGCACCGACCGGATGCGCGCGCTGGCGCAAAGCGGGTTCGCGACGGCGACCGACCTTGCCGACTGGTTGGTGCGGGAGGCGGACGTGCCGTTCCGCGAGGCGCATCACATCACCGGCCGGGCGGTGGCCGCGGCGGAAGGGGCGGGCGTGCCGCTGGCCGACCTGCCACTTGCGACGCTTCAGGATATTGATGCGCGGATCGACGATCGGGTCTATGCGGTGCTGACGATCGACGCATCGGTGGCCAGCCGCCGCAGCCATGGCGGCACCGCCCCCGATCAGGTGCGCGCGCGCATCGCGCAGGCGCTGGAGGAAGGCAAGCTATGATGATGGGCGCGAACAGGCGGGAGGGACGGTGCGGGATCGGCATCGGCCGGGTCGTCGGCATCGCCATGCTGGCGCTCGCGCTGGCGTCCTGCGGCGGCCGCCAGCCGCTCAAGCCCGTTAAGGACCAGCGCATGCCCGCCGTTCCCCTTGGCGCGGCGATCGCGCCGACCGGGCCTGACCTGATGACCCCGTCGACCCAGGCGCGGCCGGGACGCAATGTCGAACTGCTGACCCAATCGAAACAGCGCGCCGAGGATCCGTTCGATCTGCCGCCTGAAAAAACACCCCAGTAAAAGCCGTAAGGACCCAGGGCCTTGGATCATTTTGCCTATGTCGAAGGCGCCATGCATGTGGAGGATGTGCCGCTGGATGCCATCGCCAATGCGGTGGGAACGCCGGTCTATGTTTATTCTACTGCGACGCTGACCCGCCATGTGATGGTGTTTCGCGATGCGCTGGCGCGGCTGGATGATCCGCTGATCGCCTTTGCGGTGAAGGCCAATCCCAATGCCGCCGTGCTGGCGACGCTGGCGAAACTGGGGCTGGGCGCCGATGTCGTGTCGGGCGGCGAACTGCTGCGCGCGGTCGCCGCCGGTATCCCGGCGGATCGGATCGTCTTTTCCGGGGTAGGCAAGACGCGGGAGGAGATGCGGCTGGCGCTGGAGCAGGGCATTTTCCAGTTCAATCTGGAAAGCGAGCCGGAGGCCGAGATGCTCTCTGCGGTGGCGATGGCGATGGGCAGGCGCGCCGCGGTTGCCTATCGCATCAATCCCGATGTCGATGCCGGCACCCATGCCAAGATTTCCACGGGCAAGTCGGAAAATAAATTCGGCATCCCCTATGATCGCGCGCTCGCTTCCTATGCGGCGGCGCGGGATATGCCCGGCCTCGATGTGCAGGGGGTGGCTGTACATATCGGCAGCCAGTTGACCGATCTTGCCCCGCTTGAAGCGGCATTCGTCAAGGTCGGTGCCCTGATCGCCGACCTGCGGGCCGCGGGGCACGACATCCGCACGGCCGATCTGGGCGGCGGGCTTGGCGTGCCCTATGATCCCGCCCAGCCCCCGCCGCCCAGCCCCGCCGCTTATGGCGCGATGGTGACACGGGTTACGCGCGACTGGGGTGTGCGGCTGATGTTCGAACCGGGCCGCGTGCTGGTCGGCAATGCCGGGGCGCTGCTGTCCCGTGTCGTGCGGGTGAAGCAGGGCGCGCAGGCTCCCTTCGTCATCGTAGACGCGGCCATGAACGACCTGATGCGGCCCAGCCTGTATGACGCGTGGCATGATATTCGTGCGATCAGGCCCGTGGGCGTGCGCGCCACCGCCAATGTCGTGGGGCCGGTGTGCGAAACCGGCGACACCTTCGCCATGCACCGCGACATGGATGTGGTGGAGGCGGGCGATCTGGTCGCTTTCATGACCGCCGGCGCCTATGGCGCGACGATGGCGGGCACCTATAACAGCCGCCCGCTGACGCCCGAAGTGCTGGTGTCGGGCGACAAATGGGCCGTGGTGCGCGAACGGCCGCCGATTCAGGCGCTGATCGACGGCGATATCATCCCGGACTGGCTGGCCGACTGATGCGCAGCCTGCCCGTCTTCCTGATGGTGGCGGGCCGGCCGGTCATCCTGACCGGGGCAGGGCACGCGGCGGACGCCAAGCGCCGGTTGCTGGAACGGGCGGGCGCGCATGTCGTCGGCGAGGAGGATGGCGAGGCGCGGCTGGCGATCGTATCCGACGGTGACGCCGCGACCGTCGCGCGTCTGCGCGCGCGCGGCATTCTGGTGAATGCGACCGACCATCCCCATCTGTGCGATTTCCTGCTGCCCGCCATTATCGACCGTGATCCGGTGATCGTGGCGATCGGCACGGCCGGCGCCTCCGCCGGTCTGGCCAAGGCGCTGCGACAAAGGCTGGAAGGTCTGTTGCCCGCGACCCTCGGCCGGCTTGCGGATGGTTTGCAGGGCGCTCGGGCCGGGGTGCGCGCCCGCTGGCCCGATGCGGCGGCGCGGCGCCGGGCCATCGATGCCGCGCTGGCACAGGGCGGTCCGCTCGATCCGCTGGGGGAAGCAGTCGCCGGCGCCGTGGACCAATGGCTGGAGCGGGAAGGGGAAGGCCGCGCGCCGGACGGGCTGGTCCGCCTGCGTTTCGGTTCGCCCGATCCCGATGAGATGAGCGTTCGCGCGGCCCGCCTGCTGGGCGCGGCCGACCGCATTCATCATCATCCGCTGGTGCCTGCGGCGATCCTGGATCGCGCCCGCGCGGACGCCGTGCGTGTTCCGGCCGAAACGCCGCCTGACCAGTGGGGCAGCGGGGTGACGCTCTGGCTGGAAATGGCGGACGAGGCCTGCCCCGGGGGCGGGTGATCACCGGAGGACGGTGCGATAGGGGCGGTCATATGGCGCTTGCGGCCCTGACCGGCTTCATGCGTGCGCGGCCGGAGAGCAGGGCGCGCAGAGCCTCTGCTAGCACCGCCGAAAAGCAGCAGGATCGTTTCGGCCCATACGCCCCCACCCGGCGAAGCGCTCAGGGGCAGAACGAGCCTAAACTGCCCGATGGTATCATGATACCCGTCGGCAATCGCGCCGAATCGCTTGACTTCTTCGAGGTCAACCGCCATTAGCGCCCATCTTCCGGTGGCCTGAAAAGGGCATCGGCGTTGTTTTTCATATGCGGAGAATTGGCACCATGAAGGCGCTGATGAAGACCACGAGGTCGGCGACCCCGGCGACGGTCGAAAAGAAATGGCTGCTGATCGACGCGGAAGGGCTGGTTGTCGGCCGTCTCGCCTCAACCGTGGCGAATATCCTGCGCGGCAAGCACAAGCCCAGCTACACGCCCCATGTCGATTGTGGTGACAATGTCATCATCGTCAACGCGGACAAGGTTAAGTTCACCGGCAAGAAGCTGACCGACAAGGTGTATTACAAGCACACCGGCTATATCGGCGGCATCAAGGAAACCACGCCTGCCAAGATACTGGAAGGCCGTTTTCCCGAGCGCGTTCTGGAGAAGGCCGTGGAGCGCATGATTCCCCGCGGTCCCCTGGGGCGCCAGCAGATGCGCAACCTGCGCATCTTCGCCGGGTCCGAGCATCCGCACGAAGCCCAGAACCCCGAAGTGCTCGATTTCGCGTCGCGCAACCGCAAGAACAAGGTGGGTGCCTAATGTCCGATAACCGCCAGTCCCTGTCCGACCTCGCGGCGCTGACCGCCAATGCGCCGGCGCCCGCCGCGCCGGAGGCGGAAGCCGCCGTCGACGCGCCGGTCGAACCGGTCCAGCCGGTCCAGCCCGCCGCCCCCCTGCGGGAGCAGGAAATCGACGGTCTCGGCCGCGCCTATGCCACCGGCCGCCGCAAGGATGCGGTCGCCCGCGTCTGGGTGAAGCCGGGCACCGGCAAGATCACCGTCAACGGTCGCGATCAGGAAATCTATTTCGCGCGTCCCACGCTGCGTCTCGTCATCAACCAGCCCTTTGGCGTCACCGAGCGCGAAGGCCAGTATGACGTGATCGCCACCGTCAAGGGCGGCGGCTTGTCCGGTCAGGCGGGTGCGGTGAAGCATGGTATCGCCCAGGCGCTGTCCAAATATGAGCCGGCGCTGCGCGGCGCGGTCAAGGCCGAAGGCTTCCTGACCCGCGACAGCCGCACGGTCGAACGCAAGAAATACGGCAAGGCCAAGGCGCGCAAGAGCTTCCAGTTCTCGAAGCGCTAAAGGAAAACTGTTCTGCGGGCTTGGAAAAGTCCGGGATCATCAGGAAAAGCGGGGGAAACCCCGCTTTTTTCATGTCCGCCTGTTTCGTTACAGGCGAAGTGGCGGACGAGGAGGGGCCTGTATTTCATTACGGTTCCGGTTCAGTGGCAACCACCCGCCGCCCGCTTCGTTGACAAGGTGGATGCAACGGACATCAGGAGCAGAATGACATGGGCGAACTGACCGACAAGGCGAAGGCTGCCGCGAACAAGGCTGTTGGCGCCGTCAAGGAAGCGATTGGCGAACATAGCAACGATCCCAAGCTGAAGGCGGAGGGGCAGGTCCAGAAGGGCAAAGGCACCGCTCAGGATATCAAGGGATCGATCAAGGGCGCGCTTGGCGACAAGATCTGAGTCCTTTTACGTGACGCGAAGGAGGAGCCCCGACCGGATGGACGGGGCTTTTTCTTATGGCCGCGGCGCGTGATGCGCCCAACCGTCTCGCGCGTCAGGCGGTCAGGCCTTGAACGGCAACAGCGCTTCATAAACCGAAAGCGGCGGTTTGCCCTCGACCCGCTGGCGCTGTTTCAGCAGAAAGCTGTGGCGCACAATTTCCGCCTGCTGCTCCAGACCATAGCGCCCAAAGGGCCGGCCCGGCACGATGGTGTAGGCGTAGCGGCAAAAAGGATGCCGCATCAGGGGGAGATACCAGCGGCCCCCTTTCTGTGCCTGCCAGACATGTGTCATTTCGTGCAGGAAATGCCCTTGTAGCGCCAGAGATGTGCCGCAAAAGTCATCGCAAAACAGGCCGCCATCGGGATGGAACCACAAATGGCCGTCGGGCGCCATGGTGACGCCACGGGGTTGCAGCGGCCACCACGGCCGGTTGTGGACACGCACGCGGCCATAATCGATCGCCCGGCCGAATATCGACCGGGCGAGCGCTATTTCCCCCATCGTCAAAGGGCGCCCGACGGAGCGACGGCCGATCAATGGGCGGGCTGGTCGCTCGTCTGGGGCCCCGGCTTGCGGATCGCCGCGTCGACCAGAATGCGGTCGCCGGTCGAAAAGAGGAAGGTGAGGGTGATCTTCCCCTGATCGACCGCCGCCTGGTTGACGCCCCACAGCATCAGGTGCCGGCCGCCCGGCGTGAACGCGACCGATTGGCCGGCGGGGACATCCACATTGTCCACTGGCTTCATCGTCGTCATGCCGTTTTCGCTGACGGTTTCGTGCATTTCCACCTTGAGCGCGCTGTCGGTGAGCACGCCGCGCAGCTGCGCCCCGCTGTCGCCGCCATGGGCCACGAAATAGCCGGCCGACGGGCTGTCGGGATTGGGGCTGAGCCGCACATAGGCCTGATCGACATAGGTGGGTTTGGGATCGCCGCATGCCGAAAGCGCGAAGGGCGCGGCAAGGGCGAAAAGGGATAAGGCGGCCCGCATGCGGTTGCACTCCATAATTGTCTCGTTTCCGGTCGGCGGCGATGCTAATCACCATCGCGTCTTGTGCCAAGGGAAAGCACGCCTATATCCCGTTCGCACATCGGTCTTGCCTTGGCGCTTTCGTGAGGTATGGGCCGTCAACCGCTGAACCGGATTTGGGGTTTAAAGAGGAACACATGGCAAAAGTTATCGGTATCGACCTTGGCACCACCAACAGCTGCGTTGCTGTCATGGACGGCGGCAAGCCCAAGGTTATCGAAAATGCGGAGGGCGCGCGCACGACCCCCTCGATCGTCGCGTTCACCAAGGATGGCGAGCGGCTCATCGGTCAGCCGGCCAAGCGCCAGGCGGTCACCAACCCCGACAATACGGTCTTCGCGGTTAAGCGCCTCATCGGACGCCGTTTCGACGATCCGCTGACCCAGAAGGACATGGAACTCGTCCCCTATTCGATTGCGAAGGGGGCGAATGGCGACGCGTGGGTCAAGGCCGGCGGTCAGGATTATTCCCCGTCGCAGGTGTCCGCCTTCATCCTTCAGAAGATGAAGGAAACCGCCGAAAGCTATCTGGGCGAACCGGTGACCCAGGCGGTCATCACCGTACCGGCCTATTTCAACGACGCCCAGCGTCAGGCGACCAAGGACGCCGGGCAGATCGCGGGTCTGGAAGTGCTGCGCATCATCAACGAGCCGACGGCGGCGGCGCTGTCCTACGGTCTCGACAAGCAGGACGGCAAGACGATCGCCGTCTATGACCTTGGCGGCGGCACGTTCGACATCTCCATTCTGGAAATCGGCGACGGGGTGTTCGAGGTGAAGTCGACCAATGGCGACACGTTCCTGGGCGGCGAGGATTTCGACTCCAAACTGGTGTCCTTCCTGGCCGGCGACTTCCAGAAGGCCGAAGGGATCGACCTTACCAAGGACAAGCTGGCGCTTCAGCGGCTGAAGGAAGCCGCTGAAAAGGCGAAGATCGAGCTGTCGTCGGCCCAGACGACCGAGGTCAACCTGCCCTTCATCACCGCTGACCAGAACGGTCCCAAGCATCTGGTGAAGTCGATCAGCCGCGCCGATCTGGAACGCCTTGTCGGTGACCTGATCAAGCGGACGCTGGAGCCGTGCAAGAAGGCGCTGGCCGATGCCGGCGTCAGCGCGAACGAGATCAGCGAAGTGGTGCTGGTGGGCGGCATGACCCGCATGCCCAAGGTGCGCGAAGCCGTGAAGGACTTTTTCGGCAAGGAGCCGCATACCGGCGTCAACCCCGACGAAGTCGTCGCCATGGGCGCGGCGATCCAGGCCGGTGTCCTTCAGGGCGACGTCAAGGACGTGCTGTTGCTGGACGTCACCCCGCTGTCGCTGGGGATCGAGACGCTGGGCGGCGTGTTCACGCGCATGATCGACCGCAACACCACGATCCCCGCCAAGAAGAGCCAGGTCTATTCGACCGCCGACGACAATCAGCAGGCGGTGACGATCCGCGTGTTCCAGGGCGAGCGGGAGATGGCGGCGGACAACAAGCTGCTGGGTCAGTTCGACCTGATCGGCATTCCGCCCGCGCCGCGCGGTGTGCCGCAGATCGAAGTGACGTTCGATATCGACGCCAACGGGCTGGTCAATGTCAGCGCCAAGGACAAGGGCACCGGCAAGGAGCAGCAGATCCGTATCCAGGCGTCCGGTGGTCTTTCCGACGCCGATATCGATCAGATGGTCAAGGATGCCGAGCGTTTCGCAGAGGAAGACAAGAAGCGGCGCGAGGGCGCGGAAGCGAAGAACAACGCGGAAAGCCTTGTCCACACCACGGAAAAGCAGCTTGAGGAGCATGGCGACAAGGTCGACGCGTCCCTCAAGGCCGAGATCGAAACCGCGATCGCCGATACCAGGTCGGCGGTGGAAGGCGGCGATGTCGAGGCGATGAAGCAGAAGGCGCAGGACCTCGCCACGGTCGCGATGAAGCTTGGCCAGGCGATTTACGAGAAGGAGCAGGCGGCCGCCGCCTCCCCCGACGCGGAAGCGCCCAAGGCCGATGATGATGTGGTCGACGCCGAGTTTTCGGAAGTGGACGACAATAAGGCGTAAAGCGGATGCCTGACCTCCGTCATTCCGGCGGAAACGGGACTTTCCTCTCCTGTGGTGCAATTCTATCAGGAGGGGGAGGCGCCGGTTTCCGTCGGGGCGACGGAACGGGTGGGCGGGGGCCTCGATGACGAACGAAATGGACTTTTACCAGCAGCTCGAAATTGAGCGGACGGCCGATGGCGCGACGATCAAGAGCGCCTATCGCAAGCTGGCGATGAAATATCATCCCGACCGGACGGGCGGTTGCGCCGAAAGCGAGGCCCGGTTCAAGGCTGTGTCGGAGGCGTATGAATGCCTGAAGGATCCGCAGAAGCGCGCAGCCTATGACCAATATGGGCATGCCGCCTATACCAATGCCCAAAATGGCGGCGGATTTGGCGGGGGGCGTGGCGGCGCGGGCGGCTTTTCCGATCTGGGCGATATTTTCGAGACGATTTTCGGCCAGTCCGGCTTCGGCGGCAATGGCGGTCGCCGCCAGCAGCAGCGCCGGGGCGCGGACCTGCGTTATGATCTGGAGATCACGCTGGACGATGCCTATCATGGCAAGAAGACAGAGATAGAGATCGAGGTGTCGGCCGCCTGCGACGCATGCGAAGGGTCGGGCGCGCAGCCGGGCACGGGCGCCAGGACGTGCGGCACCTGCCACGGTCAGGGTCAGGTGCGGGCGCAGCAGGGATTTTTCGTGGTCGAACGCACCTGCCCGTCCTGCCATGGCGCCGGGCAGGTGATCGAAAGCCCCTGCCGTTCCTGCCGGGGCGAAGGGCGGGTGGACAAGCCCAAGACGCTGTCGGTCAATATTCCGGCCGGGGTCGATGACGGCACGCGCATTCGCTTGTCGGGTGAAGGCGAAGCGGGTCCACGCGGCGCGCCGGCTGGCGACCTTTATATTTTCCTGCATGTCAAACGCCATACGCTGTTCGAGCGGGATGGTACGACCTTGTTCTGCCGTGCGCCGGTGAGTTTCACCACGGCGGCGCTGGGCGGATCGATTGAAGTGCCGGGGCTGGACGGCCGCCGTCATGAGATCAAGATTCCGGTCGGCATCCAGTCGGGCAAGCAGATACGCCAACGCGGCGCGGGCATGCCGGTGCTGAACGGGCGCGGTCAGGGCGATCTGGTCATCCAGGTGGATGTGGAGACGCCCACCAAATTGACGGCGAGGCAGCGCGAATTGCTTGAAGCATTCCGTGAAACCGAAACGGGGGAGGAATGCCCGCAATCGTCGGGATTCTTTTCCAAGCTCAAGGAATTGTGGGGGGATTGATTCCCCTATGCCTCCGGTGCGTCGCTGGCTGCGCGGCCGCATTGCGCCAATGCGGCCCGAAAATGGCGGGGCCGGTTTAGCGCTTCGTTCTGCCCTTTAGCGCTTCCCATACCCTCGGTGATTGCGAAGCGGTACGTCCGTCGCAGCCCTATATCGAGAGGTGGCCGGACAGGATTATCCGGCTAGAAAGGCGTCGGGATCCAGCGCCATCACGCTGTCCACGCCGCCTTCGATCTTGCGGCGCAGGGCTCCGGCGTCGGGCATGATCCGTTCGACAAAGAAGCGCGCGGTGACGAGTTTCGCTTCCAGAAAACCCGCGTCCCCTTCGCCCTTTTCCAGTAGCGTCACGGCCGCTTTGGCCATGCGCAGCCACATCAGGCCGGTCGCGACGATCCCCATGATGTGCATGTAATGATGCGCGCCCGCGCCGGCATTGTCGGGCGCCTTCATCGCGTTCTGCATCAGCCACAGGGTCGCGGCCTGAAGCTGCTGCACGGCCTTTTCCAGTGCATCGGCCAGCGGCGCGATCCGGTCGATGGTCCTGGCATCGGCGATGTCGGTGGCCAGCATCTTGAGGAAAGCCTGCATCGCGCGTCCGGCATTCTGCGGCAATTTGCGGCCGACAAGGTCCATCGCCTGCACGCCGTTCGTGCCTTCGTAAATCTGGGCGATGCGCGCGTCGCGGACATATTGTTCCATGCCGTTTTCGCGGATGTAGCCATGGCCGCCGAACACCTGCTGGCACGCCACGGTCACGTCGAACCCCTTGTCGGTGCCATAGCCCTTGATCACCGGGGTCAGCAGGCCGATCAGGTCGTCGGCATTCTGACGCTCCTCGGGCGTCTGCGCCTTATGGGCGAGGTCCGCCTGCAACGCCCCCCACAGGATCAGCGCGCGCAGCCCCTCCGTCAGGGCCTTGGCTTCCATCAGCATGCGGCGCACGTCGGGGTGGACGAACAGGGGGTCGGCCTTCTCCTCCGGATCTTTCGCGCCGGTCAGGGCGCGGCCCTGACGCCGTTCGCGGGCATAATGGACCGCGTTCTGGAACGCGACCTCCGCCTGGCCCAGCCCTTGCAGCCCGACGCCCAGCCGCGCGGCGTTCATCATGATGAACATGGCGGCGAGGCCCTTGTTTTCTTCGCCGACCAGCCAGCCGGTCGCTTCGTCATAATTCATGACGCAGGTGGCATTGGCGTGGATGCCCATCTTGTGTTCGATGGACCCGCACGACACACCGTTGCGCGCACCCGGCGCGCCGTCTTCGGTCACCAGATATTTGGGCACGACGAACAGGGAAATGCCCTTGCTGCCTTCCGGCGCATCCGGTGTCTTCGCCAGCACCAGATGGATGATGTTTTCGGTCAGGTCATGTTCGCCGGCGGAAATGAAGATTTTGGTCCCGGTGATCGCATAGCTGCCGTCGGCATTGGGCATCGCCCTGGTCCTGATGAGGCCAAGGTCGGTGCCGCAATGCGGTTCCGTCAGGTTCATCGTGCCGGCCCATTTGCCTGACACCATATTGGGGAGATAGGTCGCCTTCTGCCCAGCGCTGCCCTTCGCCAGCAGTGCGGCGATGGCGCCGGCGGTCAGGCCGGGATACATGGCGAACGCCTGGTTGGCCGAGAGGACATATTCGTCGAATGCGGTGGCAACGGGGGACGGCAGGTCCTGGCCGCCAACCTCCTGCGGTGCGTGCAGCGTGGTCCAGCCGCCCGCGACATAGGCATCAAAGGCCTGCCTGAAACCGGCCGGCGTGGTCACGCTGCCATCGTCATGGCGGGTGCATCCTTCCTGATCGCCGCTCATGTTGAGGGGAAACAGCACGTCCGCCGCCAGCTTTCCGCCTTCCGTCAATATGGCGTCGACCAGATCCGGCGATGCCGCTTCAAAGCCGGGCAGATCCGCATAGCGGTCCAGTTCCACGACATGGGTCAGCACGAAACGGGAATCCCGGATGGGCGGGGCATAGCTGGGCATGATCTTCTCCAACGATTATATGTGTGGCGAACGAGGGAGGCCTGTGTCCGTATAACGTTTATTTCCGGGTAATGGACGCGATAAAATCGGTCAGTTCCGCGATCGCCGCGTCGATATCGGCTTTCTGGCGGGTCAGCAGGTCGACACGCGCATCGCATTTCGCGATGGTGACGCGCCGCTGCTCCTCATGATGTTCGTCCGCGTCGTACAGGTCGATCATCTCGCGGATTTCGGACAGGCTGAACCCCACGCGCTTGCCGCGCAGAATCCACGCCAGCCGGGCGCGGTCCCGTCGCGAATAGACGCGGGTAAGGCCCACGCGTTCCGGCGCGATCAGCCGTTCGTCCTCGTAAAAGCGCAGTGCGCGCGCGGTGACGCCGAATTCCTGGCTCAGATCGGTGATGGTATAGCTTTCCCGGTCGTGATGGTCGGGCAATTCGATGCCGGCGATGCTGGTGCGTTGGTTCATGTCCGGCCTGTAGCGGCACCTTACGTTAACGTCAAGTTGGCGGCCGGTGTCGTTTCGGCCTGTCCCGTTCCGGCCCGTCCCGATATCCGGGCGATTTACCGTTGCCGCATCGCGCGGCGGTGGCCGAAAGTTGCGGCCGTCGTGGCTCGCCCGGTCCTTTTTCTGTGTCGCCTCCCTGCATCGCGCTTGTACGAAAGGCCGGGAACGGGTATCGCGCGGGCCACTGACGGGCGCTCATGTCCGTTCGCGGTTCGATCGCTGTCTGATCGCTGCCCTTCGCACAAGCCATAGAGACCATGACCACCCAAAACATCCCCGCGCTTCTGTCCGAAGCGCTCGCCACGCGTGGTTATGCCGCGCTTACCGCCGTTCAGTCCGCCGTGCTGGAACCCGATGCGGAGGGGCGCGACCTGATCGTGTCCGCCCAGACCGGGTCGGGCAAGACCGTCGCCTTCGGTCTGGCCATGGCGCCGCAGTTGCTGGGCGACGACGGGACGGCCGGGCCTGCCGGCGCACCCCGCGCGCTGATCATCGCGCCGACGCGCGAACTGGCGTTGCAGGTCAGCCGGGAACTGGAATGGCTGTATCAGGGCGCACGAGCGCGTGTCGCAACCTGTGTCGGCGGTATGGACGCCGCGCGGGAGCGCCGGTCGCTGGCGCAGGGCGCGCATATCGTCGTGGGCACGCCGGGCCGGTTGCGCGATCATCTGGAACGCGGCGCTCTCCATCTGGAATCGCTGGCTGTCGCGATCCTCGACGAAGCCGACGAAATGCTCGACATGGGTTTTCGCGAGGATCTGGAGGAACTGCTGGACGCGACGCCGGGACAGCGGCGCACCCTGCTCTTTTCCGCGACCATGCCCAAGCCGATCGTGGCGCTCGCCCGCCGCTATCAGCGTGAGGCGTTGCGCATCTCCACGGTCGAGGCGGATCGTGGCCATGGCGACATCGCCTATCAGGCGATGGCGATCGCGCCGTCCGACATCGAACATGCGGTCGTCAATCTGCTGCGTTTCCATGATGCGGAAACCGCGATCCTGTTTTGCGCGACGCGCGACAATGTCCGGCATCTGCATGCCAGCCTGACCGAACGGGGCTTTGCCGCCGTGGCGCTGTCGGGTGAGCATAGCCAGAATGAACGCAATCATGCGCTGCAGGCGCTGCGCGACCGCCGCGCGCGCGTATGTGTGGCGACCGACGTTGCGGCGCGGGGCATCGACCTGCCTGGACTGTCGCTGGTCGTCCATGTCGAAATCCCCCGTGACGCCGAAACATTGCAGCACCGGTCGGGGCGCACCGGCCGCGCGGGCAAGAAGGGCACGGCGATCCTGCTGGTTCCCTATCCCCGCCGCCGCCGGGTCGATGCCATGCTGCGCGGCGCCCGTATCGCGGCCGAATGGACGACGCCGCCATCGGCCGCCGATATCCGTCGCGCCGACAGCGAACGCCTGCTGGAAACGCTGCTTGCCCCGATCGAGGCGGGCGAGGAGGACAGGGCGATTGCCGCCCGTCTTCTGGAACAGCGCAGCGCGGAGGATATCGCCGCCGCTCTGGTCCACGTCCATCGCGCGCGGCTGCCCGCGCCGGAAGACTTGCTGGGGGCCGAAGCGGCGCCCGATCGCAAGCCTCATCGCGAAGGGTTCGAGGACGCCATGTGGTTCCGCATCAATATCGGGCGCAGGCATAATGCCGATCCGCGCTGGCTGCTGCCCCTGTTGTGTCGGCGGGGGCATGTCAGCCGTGCCGAAATCGGCGCGATCCGCATCGCGGGCAACGAAACGCTGTTCGCGGTGCCGGCGGCCGTCGCCGGACGCTTCGGCGATGCGGTTGCTCGCACCGCGGGGCCGGAGGATGAAGGCGTGCTGATCGTGGCGGTCGATGGTCCCCCGCGTGAGGAAGCGCGCCGCAACCGTCGCGATAATGCCCGCCCTGCGCCCCATGCCGCGCGGCCGTTCCGCAAGGGACCGGGCAAGGGTTTTGGAGGGAAAGGTCCGGCCGGCAAGGGCCCGATGGGTGCGCGCGACCCCGGTGCCAGGGCGCATGGGCGCAAGAGGCCCGATCGCGCGTCATGATCCGCATTCTGGTCGACGCCGACGCCTGTCCGGTGAAGGAGGAGATCTACAAGGTCGCTTTCCGCCACGACGCGCCGGTGACGATCGTCAGCAACAGCCCGATCCGTATTCCCACCCATCCGCTGATCGACCGGGTGGTGGTGGGGGATGCGTTCGATGCGGCGGATGACTGGATCGCGGAGCCGGCGGCGCCCGATACGGTCTGTGTCACCGCCGATATCCTGCTGGCCGACCGCTGTCTGAAGGCCGGCGCGGCAGTGCTTGCGCCCAATGGTCGTCCCTTCACCCCCAATTCCATCGGCGGCGCCATCGCGACCCGCGCCATCATGGCCGACCTGCGCGCCGGGGGCGACACGATCGGCGGTCCGCCGCCCTTTTCACGAACCGACCGATCCCGTTTCCTGTCCGCGCTCGACGAGATGTTGGTAAGGCTGCGGCGCGGGCGATAGGGAGACGCGGCATCATGGCGGAAAAATTCGAACGGCATCGGCAACCCTGGACCCCGGCCGAAATCCAGAAGCTGCATTTGCTCGCCAAAAAGGGCATGGCGCTCAAGGCCATAGCGAAGGCGCTGACGCGCAGCGAGGAGTCGGTAAAAGACCGGGCCAGAGCCGATGGCCTATCCATCGCGCGCCTGCGGTAAGCGGGAGGCGACGGCCCCGGCCGTTCCGCTACGCCCGTGTTGTCATCGCGGTGACTTGCCGTCGTCGCGGGTTGGTAACGCGGCCGTCAATCGACGGTAACGGACCGTGGCTAGGGGGCGTCATGGCTACGATTCCCTTTCACGACATGCGGATATCCAGCGCCGACAAGGCCCGGTTGCGCATCATGTTCCTTGCCAAACATGCTCATGCCGATGGCGCGCCCGATGCGGTCGACGGCAATCATGCGGTCTATCATCATGAAATGCGCGCGACGCTGGAGGAGATCGGCCTTACCCTGACCGTCGCGGACAGCTATGCCGCGCTGGTCGACGGGCCGGATGCCGATTTCGTCGTGACCCTGCTCAATCGGGGGGGATTCCAGAACAGCGAAATGCTAGCGCCGTTGCTGCTGTGCTGGCATGCGGTCCCGTTTCTGGGGGCCAGCCCGATCGTGCGCGGGCTGTCGGACGATAAATATCTGAGCAAGATGGTGGCGCGCGCACGCGGCGTGCCGACCATGGCCGCGCAGCTGTTCCGGCGTGGCGGGTTGCCGGCGCGGCCTGCGTTCAAGGCCGACCGGCTGGTGGTGAAACCCAATGCGTCGTCGGCGTCATGGGGCGTCAGGACGGTGGACGACTGGCAGGAGGCGCAGGCCCATGCCGACCATCTGTTCGCGCTTGGCCATGATGTGCTGGTGGAACGGTGGGCGCCGCTGCTGGACATTGCCGTGCCGGTGATCGGCGGGGCGGGCGGCGCGCCATGGATATTGCCGCCGATGATGTATGTGCCGGCCGATCCGCACCGCGAACGCAGCTATGAGGAGAAGCGCGGCCTGATCGAGGCGGGCGATGATCCGCTGGTTCTTGTCGAGGATGCGGCGCTGCTCGCCCGGCTGGATGCTATGACACGCCGCCTGCTGCCCGAATTCTGGCCGTTCGATTATGGCCGGTTTGAATTCCGCTATGATCCGGTGACGGGCCGGGTGCTGTTCATGGAAGTGAACCTGTCCTGCAATCTGTGGTCGCGGAAGACGATATCCCGGTCGGCGGCGTCGATTGGACTGGACCATCGCAGCCTGGTGGAAACCATCGTCGCGCACAGCATGGCGCGACAGGGCCTGTTGACGCAGGCGCCGGCATGGGCGGCCGCATGATAGCGCAGACCGCGACCGCGCTGGTGCTGGCGGGACGGCGCGACGGCATCACCGATCCGCTGGCATCGCGGGCGGGGGTCAGCCATAAATGCCTGGTGCCGGTGGCGGGCCGGCCGATGCTGGTCCATGTCGTCATGGCGCTGGCGGCGAGCGACCGGATCGGCGAGATCAGGGTCGCGATAGAGGACCCGCATGTGCTGGAGGATGTTGCCGAACTGGCGCCGTTGCTGGCCAGCGGGCGGCTGGTCCCTACATGCGCGCGGCCCAATCTGGTCGACAGTGTGCTGGCGGCGGCCGATGGCGCCGCTTTTCCGCTGTTCATCACGACCGCCGACAATGTGCTGTTGTCCGCCCACGCGATTGCCGAGATGGACGAAGGCTGCGCGGCGCGGCAGGCGCGGGCGGCGGTTGCCTTCACCCGGCGCGAATCGGTGCTGGCCGCTCATGCGGAAGGCCAGCGGCGCTTCTACCGCTTTGCCTGCGGCCAATATTCCAACTGCAATCTGTACTGGCTGGGCGACCGCGGCGCGCTGGCGGCGGCTGAAACATTCCGGTCCGGCGGGCAGTTCGTCAAATATCCCCGCCGCATCATCGCCGCTTTCGGTCTTCTCAACCTTATTCGGTTCCGGTTCGGCATCGGCACATTGGCGCAGGCCTTCACCCGTTTTTCGCGCCGGTTGCGCTTGCCCATCGTGCCGATCGTCCTGAGTGACGGAGCGGTGGCCATCGACGTCGACAATGCGCGCACGCACGCGATCGCGGGTTCGGTGCTGGAAGGACGGCAGGGGAAGGCGGTATAGGGGCGGCGTCCGCCGGACGGACCGGCGTTTGCACAGGATTGGGCCGAAGCGCGGAGGGCCAACGGAAAGGGCCGGAGGATCGCTCCCCCGGCCCGCATATCCGGCTGTCCCGGCTGTCAGAACCGAAAGCCGCCCGTCACCGCGACCTGATGGCGCGAGGCCCCGATGCCGGTGTCGAACCCCTTATATTCGTAATTGCCATAGTCGCTGTAGCGATATTCGATCCGCGCGAAATGGCCGCCATTGCTGAATTCGGCGCCGCCGCCGATGCGATAGCCGTCGAGCGTGTCGCTCTCGCTGGCGGTGTCGCCCTCGTAGCTGACGCTCAGCTTCGCCCGGGCGTTGGTATAGCCGGCCTTGGTATAAAGTAGCACGGCCGGATTGACGGGAAAGCCGAGGCGCGCGCCGATGTAGAGATCACGGCCGGCCGAAAGCTTCCAGCGCTCGCCCAGGCCGGCCAGATCGGTCGCGCTATCCTTTGTCGTGGCGTCCGAAAACTCGCCTTCGATACCGACGATGCCGGCCCCGATGCTGGCATCGTAGCCGACGGTCAGGCCGTAGAGGAAGCCGTCCTTCGACTCATGTTCGCCGCCATAACCCAGGCGCACCTGGTCATAACCCACGATGGCGCCGATCTTCGCGCCGCTGAAATCAACGACATCCTGCGCATGGGCAGGGACGATTCCCATGCCTGCCACCAGAATGGCCGTCAAAACCCTGTTCACCATTGCCCCTGCTCCTCTTTCGGGTTCGCTGTGTTCGGGACCTGTATCGGCGTGGAAGGTAAATTCGTGATTAACCTTGATGGCGGTCTGGTTGTAATCGGCGCGGCGGAATGGATATCGGCGGCGAAGCAAGCGGGCGGGCGCCGTGTCGCCGCGCCGTCATTCGCGCGCCGCGCGGATTGCCGCGCCGCCGGCAAAGGGGGTGATCGCCAGCAGGAGCAGGGATGCCGCGCCCAGATATTTGAACGCCGCATCGCTGCCGCCCTCCAGCGTTCCGGCGCCGAAGATCAAAACGGGGATCGCGAGCGGCAGGGCCAGCAGCCCCGCCAGCGCGCCGCTCGACCGCATGCCGGCGGTCAGGGTCGCGACCAGCAGGGCGAGTGCCGCCAGGGCCGGCGTGCCGATCAGCAGCCCCCATTCCAGCAGCCATATCGTGTCGGCGTCCAGCCGTAACAGCGCCGCCGCCGGCAGCACCGCGATCATCAGCGGCGGGCCGAAGCCCAGCCAATGAGCGATCAGTCGCGCGACGACGATCACCTCCTCGCTGATCCCGCGCAGCGCCATCTGGTCCAGCATGCCGGCGTCGCGATCCGGCGCGACCAGGCGGTCGATCGGCAGCAGGCTGGCAAGCAGGGCCGCGATCCACACCATGCCCCCGCCCGTGCGGGCGAGCAGCGCGGCATCCGGTCCCACCGCGAAGGGATAGAGGCTGGCGACCAGCAGCAGGAAGGCGACCGGCAGCCACAGCCCGGACGACCGCCAGGCCTGGGCCAGATCGCGCCCGGCAAGGAGGAGGAGGGTCCTCATGACGCGTCGGCGATATGGCGGGCCAGGTCGATTGTCACGGATGCGCGGACGGGCAGGGGCTGGTGCGACGCGATGACGACAATGCCGCCCCGTTCCCGGTGGGCCGCTGTCGCGTGGCCCAAAAGGCCCTGGGACGCGTCGTCGAGGCCATTGCCCGGTTCGTCCAGCAGCCAGATCGGCGCGCCCGAGGCGAGCACCCGGGCCAGCGCCGCCCGCTTGCGCTGCCCTGTGGACAGCATGCGCACGGGCACATCGGCCAGCGCGCCCAGCGCCATATCCTCCAGCGCGGTGTCGACCGCCGCCGGTGCGCCATCCAGCCGGGCCCAGAAGCCGAGCGCCGCACGCAGCGGCCGGTCCATGTCGAGAGCCGTCCGGTTGTCGGCCAGCGCCATGGCGCCCTGCCGCTCCACCGTTCCGCCGAGCGGGTCGAGCAGTCCGGCGCACAGGCGGATCAGGCTGGATTTGCCGATGCCGTTGGGTCCGGTGAGCAAGGCGCATCCGCCGGCGTCCAGAGCGAGGTCGATATGGCGCAGCAGGACACGGCCGCCGCGCGCGCAGGCGACGTTCGACAGGCGCAGCAGCGCGCCGGTCATGGTGCCGCCATATCCTCCAGCACATGCATGTCGAGGTCGGACAGGCCGAAATGATGTCCGACCTCATGCACGACGACATGGGTGATCAGCGTGTCGAGCGCGACGCCGGTTTCGACCCATTCGTCCAGTAGCGGCCGGCGGTACAGGTGGATGGTGGGCGGGGCATCGCCGGTCTGCGATTCTTCCCCCACGGGCCGGCCGGTATACAGCCCGGTCAGTCCGAACGGATCGTCGATCTCCATCGCGTCGAGCGTCGCCTTGTCGGCGAATTCCTCGACAAACAGGATGACGTTCCCCAGATGGGGACGGAAGGGATCGGGCAGGCGGTTGAGGGCGTCGAGCGCCAGCGCCTCGATCTCTTCGCTCGTAGGTGCAAAGCGCGCGGACATCGACGTGCCATAAGCGAAACGAAGGTCGGAGGATAGAGCGATGGTCGAGAAACTGGATCGGGATGAGCGGGCACGGGCGCTGAATGACCTGCCCGGGTGGATCGCGACGGACGAGCCGGACGGAATCCGGCGCAGCTACACCTTCGCCGATTTCAACGCCGCCTTCGGCTTCATGACCCGGGTCGCGCTGCTGGCGGACAAGGCGGATCACCACCCGCAATGGTCCAACATCTACAACAGGGTGGATATCACGCTCACCACCCATGACGCGGGTGGCCTTTCGCGGCGCGACATCGATCTCGCCCGGCTGATCGACGCGCTGCTCTAGGACGGACCGCCATTCAGTCCTGCCGGTCCGCAAAGGGCGATTTTCTGTTCATCCGGTGCTTGCCCGCCGTGGACAGGCTGCGCTTCGGGATGCGAAAAACCACCATTTTCGCCAGGCCATAATCTGAACGTCGCGTGGATATGTCCCGGGGGCCTGACACCAGAGGCCAGCGTAGCCGGCCCGCACGGGCGTCAGGGGGTGTCGATGCCCTCGATCCGGTCGTCATAGGCGCTGAGCGCCGCGACCACGGCGGGATCGTCGCCATAGCGTCGGCGCAGCGCCGCGAGTTTCGCGTCCGTGCCGGTGCACAGTTTCGCGATGCTGCTCTCCAGAAAAGCGCGCCGCTCCGCATCCTGGGATTCCTCCCCACGGAAGTGGTCGCATCCGTCGCGGGCGACCATGAAGGCGGTGACTTCCTCGGGGAAAGGCGCGTCCTCCGCCGCCGCATTCGACGGGGGCAGGTCCAGCGGACGGGGGTCGGTCCGGTCGCCCGATGCGGGGAAGGCGGTGTCGGGTCGGTTGGGGGTGGCGCCAGAGCCTGGCCTGTCGGTGCCTGCTCTGTCGGTGCCCGCCGCGTCATCGTCCATGCCACCCGGAGGCGCCGCATCGTCGCTCGCCATGTCGTCCGGTGCCTGCCCGACCCTTTTGTCCGGGGTACGCGCGGCGCGGGACACGCTGATATGGGCCGTTTTCGCATCGGTTCCGGCCGCATCGCCTGTTTCGTACGGCGCCGCGCCGCCGCTATCGACCGCCGTCACCTGCGGGTCGGGCCATGGCCGGTCGACCGCCTGCTGATCCGGCTGCATGCTTTCACCGGACGTGGGGGAGCATCCGGCGGTGAGGACCGCCGCCAGCAGGCATGCAAAGGGACCATGGCGGATGCTCATCCGATCTCCTCCCGCAAACTGGCGATGAGATCGGCGACATGGGACAGTCGCGGCTCTTCCTCGTCCAGGATCGCCAGAAATGCCGCCCGTCTATAGCCATGGAGCGCCTGTTCGGGAAGGCGGCTCGCTGTGGGCAGAGCCGAATTGACGATAGCCAGCAATCGTTCGACGCCGTGCAGCCGACCCCAGAGATAATCATTTTCCCGATAGGCGCGGCTGAAGAACGCGCCGAAATTATTGAATTCTATGCCTTTGAGTGTCGCAGCCGCGCCGCCCGGCCGGATCGCGGCGCAATCTTCCGGCGAAATGCGATCGACCTTGATCGGGTCATATTCATCGCCCGCTTCGCCATGATGCAACGGCAAGGTGGCGATATCGTAGAAGGGAAAGCCGAGATAGGCGAGCAGCATGACGCGGCGATCCGGCTTGGGCAGGGCGGCCAGCGCGTCCGCCAGCATCATGTCCGCCGCATCATCGCGCGCGCGCAGGTCGCGCGCCTGCGCTATCGCCTCCAGCGCGGCGGCGGGGTCGTCCGGCGCCGCTTTCGCCGCCGCGCGCACGGACGGGCCGTACAGGCCGCCGGTATCGCATTCGGCATAATGGGCGAGCGCGCGATAGATCGCGTCGTGCATCACCTCTGTCGCATGCGCTTCCGCCTTGCTGTCGGCCTCCAGCGTTTCGGCCAGCCGCCGCGCCAGGAAACGCAGGCGGCGGATGCGGAAGGGCAGGTCGTGGGTGCGGAAGAACAGCACGGGTGCGGAGGCCGCGCCGATATTTTCGGTCAGCCGGTCGGCCCCGGTGCGGCGTACATGCGCCCAGAGCGCCTGACGGTGGCTGTCCCGCACCAGCGGACTGTCTTCCCCGGCCAGACGATAGAGGAGCGCCGCCAGATCCTCCACGATGCCCGACAGTTTGAGATGGGCATAGGCCGGATAGGCGAAGCCGGCCGCGTGGGCGGCGCGCTGCTGCGCCTTCGCGCGCCAAGCCGACAGGCGGGCGGGGGTAGGGCGATCCAGGAACAGCATGCGGCCGACGGCGCCCTCTACCTCCGCCTCGATCCCCGGCCGCAAGGCGTTCAGGATACGCATCGTCCGCCGGATGCGCGTGGAATGGCGGTCGATCGCCTCCAGATTGTCGCGAATCGGCTGTTCGCGCGGAATGTCGCTGAGCGCACCGAATATGGTGCGGAAAAAACCGGGCAGGGCGGTTTCCGCGGCCGCGTCGTCCGGTTCGCCCCTGCGGTTGAGGCGGATCGATCGAAGCCCCGGTTTCGGATCGATATAGACAAAGCGCCGGTCGACTTCCCGCCGCGATGGGCGGCCGCCCAGTGCGTCGATGGCCTGGGCAAAGGGCGCGTTGGCCAGGACCGACCCGTCGATCAGCACCGCGTCGTCCGCCTCTCCCCGCCCTGCGCGCCCCGGCAGGACGCGTGCCAGGAACCGGTCGCGTCCCGGCCAGGCCCGTTCCCGGCGTTGCAGGACCCGGTCCAGTTCCCGCACGGTGAAGGGGGGGAAGGCACCCGGAAAGCTGGCGGTCGCGCGCGCGGCGAACACCAGTTCGGCCGGATCGGCGAAGATCCGTTCGCCGCGTCCGCGCGCGCGAAAGCCGATCGACAGCCGATGTTCGGTTTCGACCACCCTGGGCGGGCTGTTGAGCGTCAGGCTCTGGGAATGCCCCTCAAAATCGGTCACCGTCACGAACAGGTCCAGCGGGTGCCCCTCCGGCAGGAGCGGCGGGCCGCGATCGCTGGCGCCCATCGCGTCGAACGCGTCGAGCAGCATGGTGGAGAAAATCTCTCCGCCGAAGGGCGGTTCGAACCAGCGCGATCGGATGAAGCTGGACAATTTGCGCCGCACCTCCTCCCGCGCGGCGGAGGCGACCGTGCGTTCGACCGCATCGCCGGGGCGTCGCGCCGCCATCCAGACCAGCGGTGTCGCCCAGAATTTCGTGATGCGCCGGGCTGGCCGCGCGTCGGGGTCCAGCAGGCTGTCGACATCGGCATTGTCGAGCCACAGGTCGGTCAGCGGTTCGAGCGACTGGCCGGTTTCGATCGCCTGCGCCAGGAAAATGCCGTTGATGCCGCCCGCGCTGGCCCCTGCGATGATGTCGGGCATGATACGCAGCTTTATGCCGCTATGCGCCTCCATCGCTTCGAGCAGGCGGCGGTAGACCGCCTCTGTCCCCGCGCCTTCCGCCGCGCCGTCGTGAAAGGACCGGCTGGCCCGCGCCAGCCGCCAGATCTCCTTGGTGATGCCGTGCATGTACACGGCTAGGCTGATCCCCCCGTAACAGACCAGCGCCAGCCGTAATTCCTTCTCCCTCATGCGGCCTGAATCGCAGAGGACGACCCGATTGTCGAGACGGTCGGACCTTCAGCCAGGCATGAATTCCGCCCAGATCGGCAGATGATCGGATGCGCGCCGCGCTGCCGCGCTGTCATGCACCCCGCAATCGATCAGGCGCAGCCGGCCGCAATGCATGATGCGGTCGAGTTTCGCGATCGGACGTCGGGCGTGAAAGCTGCGGCCGCAGGGGGCGAAACTGTAATGACGCGCGAAATCGGCCAGACAGCCGCGCTCCGCGCTCCATTCGTTAAGGTCGCCCATCAGCACCGTCGGCATGGCTTCCCCCTGTGCGGCCGCGTGGATCACCGCCGCGGCTTGCCGCCGACGCCATAGCCCCGACAGATCCAGATGCATGCCGAACACCCGCACGGTCCCGCCGTTCAGCGCCACTTCGGCCATCGTCGCGCCGCGCGGTTCGAGATAGGGCAGGTGCAACACGTCACAGGCGGCGATCTCCGCATCCTTGCGCACCAATATGGCATTGCCGTGCCAGCCCATCGAATCGAGCTGCACATTGAGCGGCACCGCCTTGTAGCCGCTCTGGCTGTCCAGCAGCAGGGGCGGTATCGCCGCGCTGCGCACCCCGAAGCGGCGATCGGCCTCCTGAAGCGCGATGATGTCGGCGTCGATCTCCCCCAGCACTTCCAGCACGCGTTCAGGCGCACGGCGGCGGTCGGTGCCGATGGCCTTGCGGATATTATAGCTGGCGACGCGCAGAGCGGATGGAGGCATGAACGGTCAATGCGTCAACGGCGCCGCGGTTGCCAAGCCGTCCGTCGATGCGGCAGCGTCTTTTTTTGGTCATGGCGCTCCAAAATCGGCTTGTCGCCGCGTGGACAAGGCTTGCGTTCCCATTATGTTCCGATACAGCAGGGTCATGGCCAAGGCAAAACGCAAATTCGTCTGTCAGCAATGCGGCAGCGTGTCGTCCCGCTGGCAGGGGCAGTGTGACGAGTGCGGCGAATGGAACAGCATGGTCGAGGAGGCCGCCGCAACCGTCTTTTCGGCGCGTCATGACCTGCAGGGCGGCGGGCGGGCGCTCTCGCTTATCGGTCTGGACAGCGCGGTCGAGCTGCCGCCACGCGCCAGTACCGGCATAGCCGAGTTCGACCGTGCGCTGGGCGGCGGGCTGGTGGCGGGATCGGCGACGCTGATCGGCGGCGACCCGGGCATCGGCAAATCGACCCTCCTGCTTCAGGCGGCGGCCCATATGGCCATGCGCGGCCTGCCGGTCGCCTATATCAGCGGGGAGGAGGCGGCCGATCAGGTGCGGCTGCGCGCGCGGCGGCTGGGGCTGGGCAATGCTCCGGTCCAGCTGGCCAGCGCCACGTCGGTTCGCGACATATTGACCACGCTGGGCGATGGGCCGCCGCCCGCGCTGCTGGTGATCGATTCGATCCAGACGATGCACAGCGACCTGATCGAAGGGGCGCCGGGCACGGTCAGCCAGGTGCGCGCATCGGCCCAGGAACTGATCCGCTTCGCCAAGCAGCGGGGCACCGCGCTGGTGCTGGTCGGCCATGTGACCAAGGACGGCACCATCGCCGGCCCCCGCGTACTGGAACATATGGTCGACACGGTACTCGCGTTCGAGGGGGAGCGCAGCCATCAGTACCGCATCCTGCGCGCGATCAAGAACCGTTTCGGCGGCACGGATGAGATCGGCGTGTTCGCCATGGTGGCGGAAGGGCTGGAGGAAGTGGCCAATCCGTCGGCCCTGTTCCTGACCCACCGGGACGAATCGGTCACGGGGGCGACCGTGTTCCCGGCGCTGGAAGGGACCCGGCCCGTGCTGGTCGAAATTCAGGCGCTGGTCGTGCGCCTGTCCAGCGGCGCCACGCCCCGGCGCGCGGTGGTCGGGTGGGACAGCGGACGGCTGGCGATGATTCTGGCCGTGCTGGAGGCGCGCTGCGGCCTCAGCTTTTCGACCTGCGAAGTGTATCTGAACGTTGCGGGCGGCTATCGCCTGTCGGACCCGGCGGCCGATCTGGCTGTTGCCGCCGCGCTGATCTCCGCGCTGTCCGAACGGCCGGTGCCGGCCGATGTCGTCCTGTTCGGCGAAATCGCTTTGTCGGGAGAGGTAAGGCCGGTCGCCCATGCGCCCCTGCGCCTGCGCGAATCGGCCAAGCTGGGCTTCGACCGGGCGTTCGTTCCGGCCGCTTCGGCCGACGGGGTGAAGGGGATTGCGGCCAGCGGCTTTCGGGCGCTGTCGCAACTGGTTGACCATATGCTCGGGCGCGGATAGCCCGGCCGACGATGAATGGCGTCGATATTCTCGTCCTGCTGCTGATCGGCGGCTGCACCGTCCTTGGCCTGCTGCGCGGTTTCGTGCTGGAAACCCTGTCGCTGATCGCATGGGTGTCGGGCATCTTCGCCATCCGGCTGTTCCACGCGTCGGTCACCGAATTGTTCAGCGCGTTCATCGGGTCCGCCGGCGGGGCGGCCATATTGGCCTTTGCCCTCATCTTCGGCGTGACGTTCGCCGCGGGCAAGATGATCGCCCACGCCATCGGCCGCCGCACCCGTCAATCGATCCTGGGACCGGTGGATCGCGTGCTGGGCGGCGGGTTCGGCGCGGTCAAGGGGCTGATCGGGGCGACGCTGATCTTCCTGGCGTTCAGCCTCGTCTACGACACGGCCTATGGCAGCGGTGCGTTGCGCCCGGACTGGTTGTCCGACGCGCGCACCTTTCCCCTCCTCAACGCCAGCGGTCAGGCGATCAGCGAACTGATTGCCGAGCAGCGGGAGAAGATGCCAGCGAACGGCATCTGACGGATTTTAAACGCGCCCACGCTTGTTCTGCTTTATATTTTCGGGATCGTAATAGCCCACCTCTTCGCGTCGATTGCGCAGGGCCACGATTAAAAAGCCAATGACAGCGGGGCCTGTTATCAGTTCAAGGTTCTGAAAAAAGCCGCCGCCCGGGACGAAGCTGACGGTCCATAATATAGCGCCCAGGCCGGTGCCGATCAGCATTCCTACCTCGACACGCCAGGGTTTCCTTTTGTCCATCCCGTTGGCGTCCAGCTGTTCCGCTTCTTCCAGCAATGCCCGCAGCACAGTCTCCCCCTCCCTGTCCAGCGGCAACGCAACGGCGGCCGCCCGGTAGCGAATCTCGTCCAGCCGCGCGGTCCGCAGGGAACATGACGTGAAGTCATCCCAATGCCATCTGGCGCCGGAGCCGTCCAGAAAAGCGCGGATAGTGTCTATCACATATTGTCGCTCGTCACGCATGGCGGGCAGAAATGCCTGAAGGTCAGTCGATGGGCAAGGAACGCCGATCGCTGGATGGCGATACCCTATCGAAACCCGCCATCCCTCAATCCGCTATCCGCGACGACCAGACAGCCGCTTACAGCCATCCCTTGGCGCGATAGGCTTCCACGGTGGCCTGAAGGCCCGGAAACGTCTCCACCTGCGGTTTCCACAGCTTGCCGGGCGGCTGTTTGCCCTTTTGCACGACCCAGTCGGGATGGCAGAAATAGCGCACCCGGTCCGGCGTCAGCTTCGCGCCCTTGCCGCGGAAGAAGCGGTCGACCGACGCGCCAGCGGCCAGCACCCAGCGCGGCGTCGCCAGGGCGCGTACGGGCCGGTCGCCCAGCGCGGCGGCGATGGCCTGCGCAAAATCCTTGTGATCCCACCCGTTTGGCGTGCCGTCGTCCACCTCATAGGTCCGGGCCATGCTGGCCTCCGTCTCGCCCGTGAGGATCAGCAGCAGGCGGGCAAGGTCGCTCACCTCTATGACCGATAGCCGGCCAGCGGGCGGTAGTAGCATGACACGCCGTTTCGCCATGCGGAACAGGTCCAGCATCTCGCGGTCCCCGGGGCCGTAGATGGCGGGCGGCCGCACGATCGTCCAGTCCAGCCCGCTGGCCTTCACATGCCGTTCGGCCATCGCCTTGGACCATCCATAGTCGGACAGGTCGGGCTGGCGCGCGGCGAGCGACGACACATGGACCAGCCGCCGCACGCCCTGCCGGCGCATCGCGTCTATGACCGCCATGGTGCCCAGGGCGTTGCCCGCCTCGAACCCCGCGCGGTCGGGGGCGTTCACCATGCCGGCGATGTGGAGCACGACGTCGGCATCCCGCACCAGCCTATCCAGCGCAGCGTCGTCCTCCAGCGATCCGGGCACCCATGTCAGCCCGGCGCGTGGCGGTTGCGCGCGGCGGGTGAGGGCGCTCACCTGCCATTCGGCGGCCAAGGCCTGTTCCAGCGTTTCGGCGCCGACGAATCCCGTCGCGCCGGTGATGGCGATGTTTCCGGTCATGCGAGGTTTCAGACAATAGCCATATGGTCGCGATGGACCAGGACGGAGCGGGGTACATGCCCCAGCAAAGCCGCGATATCCTCGCTGCGCTTGCCCGCGATCCGTGCCGCTTCGCCGCAGTCATACTCGCTGAGCCCACGGGCGATGACACGTCCGTCCTCCGCGACGATATCGACCACGTCGCCCCGCGCGAACTGGCCGTCAACGCGCGCCACGCCGGCGGGCAGGAGGCTGTTGCCCTTGCCCAGCGCGCGTTCCGCTCCGGCATCGATGGTGATCCGCCCGCGGACGGTGAGCCGGCCGGCCAGCCAGCCCTTGCGCGCGCGCGTTGCCGGCGCGGCGAGGAAGATCGACCCGCGTCCGTCCTGTTCCCACCGGGTCAGCGGGCTGTCCACCTTGCCGGTGATGATGGCCAGGTGCGCGCCCGCGCCGGTCGCGATCTTCGCGGCCTGAATCTTGGACACCATGCCGCCCGACCCCATGCCCGATGCGGAACCGCTGTCGGCCATGGCCATGATGCGCGCGTCGATGCGTTCGATCCGGTCTATCAACATGGCCGATGCATCGACGTGCGGGTTGGCGCTGTAAAGCCCGTCCACGTCAGACAGCAGCACCACCGCGTCAGCCCGAGCCGCCTGCCCGATCCGGGCGGCAAGGCGATCATTGTCGCCAAAGCGGATCTCGTTCGTCGCCACGCTGTCATTTTCGTTCACCACCGGCACGACGCCCAGCTGGACCAGTCGGTCCAGCGTGGCCGACGCGTTCAGGTAGCGTCGGCGGTTTTCCAGATCGTCCAGCGTCACCAGCATCTGCGCGGCGGTGATGCCCCGCTCCTGCAACAGACTGGCCCAGCATTGCGACAGGGCGATCTGGCCCGCGGCGGCGGCGGCCTGCGCGTCCTCCAGCGATCCGCGCCCGCCCCGGGGCAGGTTCAGGCGGCGTGCGCCCAGTGCGATCGCGCCTGATGACACGACGATGATCCGCTGTCCCGCCGACCGCCGCGCGGCGATGTCGTCGACCAGCGTGCGCAACCATGCCTCGCGCACCTCTCCCGCCGGATCGACCAGCAGCGCCGAACCGATCTTGACGACCAGGCGCCGGATCTGCGCCGGCGGGAAGCCGGGCAGGGGCGTCACAGCGGGGACCATGATCCGTGTCCTTCGTCCCGGACGTCGCCCCCGTCGTCGTCACCGTCCGCTTCTCGCTCCCGTGCGGCGTCCAGCAGCGGCAGCACCGCGTCGAGCAGGGGGGCGACCCCTTCGCCGGTCGCGGCGGAGATGATGAAGATGTCGTCCACCCCCGCATCGCGAAGCTGGGCACCGATATCCTCCATCAGTTCCTGACCCAGCAGATCGCCCTTGTTCAGGGCGACCAGTTGCAGCTTTTCATCCAGTCCCGCGCCATAGGCGGTCAGTTCGTCCCGCACGATATGATAGGCCGCGACCGGATCGTCCCCGGTCGCATCGATCAGGTGCAGCAGGACGCGGCACCGTTCGATATGGCCCAGGAACCGGTCGCCGATGCCGGCCCCGTCCGCCGCGCCTTCGATCAGGCCGGGGATGTCGGCCAGAACGAACTCCCGGTCGCGGTGCAGCACCACGCCGAGTTGCGGCCGGGTCGTCGTGAACGCATAGGCGCCCACCTTCGCCTTGGTGTTGGTGACCTGATTGATGAAAGTCGACTTGCCCGCATTCGGCATGCCGACCAGTCCCACGTCCGCCAGCAGCTTCAGCCGCAGCCAGACCCACATGTCCTGTCCCGGCCACCCCGTGCCATGCTGGCGCGGGGCGCGGTTGGTGCTGGTCTTGTAGGACATGTTGCCCCGGCCCCCGTCGCCGCCGCGCAGGAAGACGATGCGCTGTCCCGGCTCGGTGAAATCGGCCAGCACTTCCTGCTCTTCATAGTCGGGGCAGCCGTCTTCATCCTCGCTCCCATCGATGGGTTGAGGGTCGGACAGGATCTGCGTGCCGACCGGCACCTGGATGACCAGATCGGCGCCGCTCGCGCCGTAACGGTTCTTGCCCGCGCCGGGCAGGCCGCGCTGCGCCTTGAAATGCTGGGTGTAACGGAAGTCGATGAGGGTGTTCAGCCCGGCGACTGCCTCAAAGATGATGTCGCCGCCCTTGCCGCCATTGCCGCCGTCCGGCCCGCCATATTCGACATATTTCTCGCGCCGGAAACTGACCGCGCCGGGGCCGCCCCAGCCGGACTTGATATATATTTTCGCCTGATCGAGAAAGTGCATCGCGAGCCCATAGCCGGATCGCGCCCAAAGTTAAACCGCGCCGCGCGGATTGTTCATTCCGTCCTGGCGCCGGTAGGGGGCGGCCGCACGGCAGGCGGGGTTCCACACCGGATCATTATCCTCCAGATCGTCGGCGATGCGATCGGGCTCGCTGACCGATGTGTCGCCGATCGGGTCGGTCATAGGCCGGATGCCCGATTTCCATCCCCGGCCGCCCATGCGTTGCGCCTTGTCCGGCAATGACCTCTTTCAGGCGGCCATCGCCGGCACGGCGGCGTCATATGGTTCCATGGACCAGTCCTGGCTCATATCCGGGGACTCGCCCTCCTCGAACAGCAGGCAGTCCGCCTCGCCGCCGCGCGCGGCGCTGAAGCGCTTCTCGATCCGTCCGGTGCTGCAAAATCCGATCTTGCGCAGGACATGGCCCGACGCCGGATTGTCGATGAACGGCGCGGCCTGCACCGGTGGCAGTCCATAGGCACGCGCCATGTTCATCACCGCCCGTGCCGCTTCCGTCGCAAAGCCCAGTCCCCAATAGGGGCGGGCGATCCAGAAGCGCAGTTCCGGTTTGCCGATATCATCGTGCTGGATACCGCAGCCGCCGACCAGGCGCGGCGCCCCGCGGGTGCGGGTGAAGGCCAGCAGGCGCGGAGCGAGCGGCCGGTGAGGCAGGGACAGGAATGCCCGTGCATCGTCAAGGCCATAGGGCGCGGGCGTCCGCGCCAGATTGCGCAGCACCGCGTCGTCACCGATCGCCTGCGCCAACGCGGCGGCATCTTCGATCCAGCCGGGCCGCAGCAGCAGGCGGGGGGTGCGGGCGAACATGGTTACGTTTCTCCTTTGATCAACGCGCCTGTGGCCGCGAAAAGTTACGGATTGGCGACGGCTGCCGGTGTTGGTGGCTGTCGGCAGGACGCATGATAAGCCCATGGGTTCCAGACAGTTGGTCGAATATGTTCGCGCGGTCGCAGGCAACGAAAAAGGGGCGCTCCAGCATAGGAGCGCCCCCTGTTTTCCTATCGACATCGACGCTGCCCGCGCCGCTGAAGAGGTCGCCCCGTGGGACGAGCCTATATCGATCGTCCCTTATTCAGCCGCTTCGGCCATCATGTCGACCGACACATATTTGCGGCCCAGCTTGCCGTCGTGGAACACCACCCGGCCTTCGGTCAGCGCGAACAGCGTATGGTCCTTGCCGATGCCGACATTGCGACCCGGATAGACGCGCGTGCCGCGCTGGCGAATGATGATGTTGCCGCCGATGACCTGCTGGCCGCCGAACTTCTTGACGCCAAGGCGCTTGGATTCCGAATCGCGACCGTTGCGCGACGAACCGCCAGCTTTCTTATGTGCCATGTCTCAAACTCCTGAATATCTGGCCGGAAGCGATCAGGCTTCGGCGCCGGCTGCGGCGGCGGCCGCGTCTTCGGTCTTGGCCTCGGCCTTGGCGGCCTTCTTGCCTTCGGCGCCGATCGCCACGATCTTCAGGATCGTGTGATTCTGGCGATGGCCGTTGCGGCGGCGATAATTATGCCGGCGGCGCTTCTTGAAGACGATGACCTTCTCGCCCTTCGCCTGCGCCACGATCTCCGCCGCGACGGTCAGGCCGCCGACGTCCTTCAGGTCGCTGCCTTCGCCGGCCAGCAGGACATCGTCCAGCGTGACTGTATCGCCGGCCTCTCCGGCCAGCTTCTCGACGACGATCTTGTCTCCGGCGGCGACGCGATACTGCTTGCCGCCTGTGCGCACGATTGCGAACATGGCTTGTCTCTTCTCGTTCAAATCTGCTTTACGCAGAGCAACGGGGGCAAGGCCCCTGCGGACCCGCGCGGGAAAGTGGCCCGGTAGTGGACGCGCGCGATTCTGTCAACTGTCAACGGGTGGGCGGCAGGCCGTCCGTCGGGGAATGATGCCCCGCGATCCGTCAGGAAAGGATGGCGGTCGCGCGCAAGGACACCGGCATGCTTACGGCATGGGACGCGCTGTCCTTGCGCTTCCAGTCCGGCGTGTCCTTTTAATGGCTCTGAGGATGGACCTGTGCGTCGCGCCATTGCGCATCCGCGGCTCGCCCCGGGGGCTGTTCCCCAGCCCGCGGGAAGGGGCGGCGCCTGACCGTTGCGCTCTGGCGGCTCATCCCGGCGATAATGGCCCGGCAGGAGCGCGCCCGCACGGCGCGGGCGTTGCCCTGACGACGGATTGGCATGAAATTTTGTTGAACTGGCGGCGGACTGCATGTCACCTTGCTGGAGCACAAGGCCTGCCGAACCATCGTGAAAGGCATCCATGCCTCATCATACGCCTCTTATCGGCACCATCGTCGCCGGGCTCGTCGCCGCCTTCGTCATGGGTGCGATCGCCCACCGGCTCCGCTTGTCGCCGCTGGTGGGATATCTGATCGCGGGCATCATCGTCGGGCCGTTCACGCCGGGTTTCGTGGCCGATGCGGGGCTGGCCAACGAACTGGCCGAAATCGGCGTCATCCTGCTGATGTTCGGGGTGGGGCTGCACTTCTCGCTGCGGGCGTTGCTGGAGGTCAGGCTGATCGCCGTTCCCGGCGCACTGGCGCAGATCGCCGTCGCCACCCTGCTGGGCATGGGGCTGGCGCAGATCATGGGCTGGCCGCTGACGGGCGGGATCGTCTTTGGCCTTGCGCTGTCGGTGGCGAGTACCGTCGTGCTGCTGCGGGCGGTGCAGGGCGCCGATCTGGTGGAAACGCAGCGTGGCCGAATCGCCGTGGGATGGTTGATCGTCGAGGATCTGGTCATGATCATGACGCTGGTGCTGCTGCCAGCGCTGGTGGATGTGATGAACGATGCCGGCCCGGGCGGTGGCAGTAGCGGCGGTGGGGGCGGGGGGGCCTTCCTCGCGTCGCTGGTCGGGACATTGTTCAAGATCGCCGCGTTCCTGGTGGTGATGCTGGTGGTCGGCCGCCGGATTATTCCCCGCGCGCTGCATTGGGTGGTCCATACCGGATCGCGCGAACTGTTCCGTCTGGCCGTGCTGGCGATCGCGCTTGGCGTGGCGTTCGGCGCGGCCGTCACGTTCGACGTGTCCTTCGCGCTGGGTGCGTTCTTCGCCGGCATGATCCTGGGCGAAACGCCGCTCAGCCGGCGCGCGGCCGAAGAGACGCTGCCGTTGCGTGATGCCTTTGCGGTGCTGTTCTTCGTGTCGGTGGGCATGCTGTTCGATCCGTCGGTGGTGGTCGAACAGCCGCTGCCGTTGCTGGCGACGGTTTTGATCATCGTGGTCGGCAAGTCGATCGCGGCCTGGGCCATCGTCCGCGCGTTCGGTTACGCCAACGACACCGCGCTGACGATCGCCGCCAGCCTGGCGCAGATCGGCGAGTTCTCCTTCATCCTCGCATCGCTGGGCACCGGCCTTGGGGTCCTGCCCGAACAGGGGCGCGACCTGATCCTGGCGGGCGCGATCGTGTCGATCTTCCTGAACCCGCTGCTTTTTTCGCTGATCGTGCGCACAGGCCACATGGGTGAGGGTGAGCAGGAATATGGCGCTGCCACGCCGAACCCCCTTGCCAGCCACGTCATTCTGGCAGGCTATGGCACCTTGGGCAAGCTGATCGCGGGGCGTCTTGCCGAACGGGCTGTGCCCTGCGTGATATTGGAAAGCGACGGGGAAAGGGCGGACGAGGCGGAAGGGGCCGGCCTTTCGGTCGTGCGCGGCAGTGCGCTGGAGGACAGGCATCTGCTGGCTGCCGGCGTAGGGGAGGCCCGTTGCATGCTGATCGCGGTGACGGAGGGGTTTGAGAGTGGCGCGATCCATGAGCATGCACGCCATCTCAACCCGCATCTGGAGGTGATCGCCCGTGCGCATTCCGATGCGGAGGCCATGCATCTCCAGGCGCTGGGCGTGGCCAATGTGGTTGCCGGCGACCGCGAACTGGAAGAACGGATGCTGCGCCTGTGCGGGCTTGGCTGCGGGCTTGGCTGACGCGCGGGAGGCTGCCGTGGCCGAGCCAGGAAAAGGCCGCT
>JBFWMJ010000009.1:0-54059 GCA_050251675.1 Sphingobium sp. | reverse complement strand
GCGATCGGATCGCGTGCCCTTTTTCGTGTCCGCCCTCCTTCCATCACCGCATGCAGCGCCGCTTTCCGGTTGCCCAGATTTCGACACATTTCATCGCCCGCCCATTGTCTACCAAACGAATAGAATTATAGTGAAAGCTCGCATTGGAAGATGAGGATCAGACCATGGAGCAATCAGGACATGCGAGGGACGTGCATCAGCCTGTCGTGCTGACCATCCCAGGCCTCAACAACAGCGGCCCGGGCCATTGGCAAACCCTGTGGGAAGAGCAGCGGGCCGATTGCCATCGCGTCGATCTGGGCAGTTGGGCCAGCCCCAGCCGCAATGCCTGGGTTACGCGGCTGGACGCCGCAATCCGCGCCGTGAACGGGCCGATCGTGCTGGCCGCGCACAGCCTGGGCTGTCTGGCCGTCGCCTGGTGGGGGGCGTTGCAGAGCCAGGCCTATGGCTGGCCGGTGACCGGCGCACTGCTCGTCGCGCCGCCCGATTGCGACCGGATGGAAACGCCCGAGACGATCGGCGGCTTTGGCCCGACGCCGCGCGGCCAATTGCCCTTCCCCACCATATTGGTGGCCAGCCGCAACGACCCCTATATTTTCTACGAACGCGCGCACAGCATCGGCAAGAACTGGGGCAGTGCCTTTGTCGACGCGGGACATAGCGGCCACATCAACGCCGAATCGGGGCTGGGCGAATGGCAATTCGGTCAGAGGCTGCTGGAACAGCTGATCGACAATGCGCAGGAGCAGGCGGCCGCCGCGCGGCAGATGCGCCCATCGGTGCCGATCGCGCACCAGCAACTGCGCCTCGTCCGGCTGCGCGTCCATCCCTGACGCCACTTTCGGCCGGGGCCGACAGGGCCAACAAGAGAAACTTGCGCGCGCCCTATTATTGCTTTTTTGTCTACTTTAAAAGTTGAGATATGAAGAGGCTATGAGCGAACAAAGACAAATCGACTTCCGCCAGAGCCGCGCCGACAGCCTTCGCGCCGATATCGCGACGACCATAGACAAGGTGCGCGATGTGCTGGCCGACCTGCGTTTCGGGTCGATCACCCTGACCGTGCATGACGCGCGGGTGGTGCAGATCGACGTGACGGAAAAGACCCGTTTCAACGGCTGACAGATCAGGCAGCCGCGTTTCTACTCAAGTCCGCGCCCCGGCGCGGCGGCCCGCGGTTCGGGGGATCCGCAGGCGTCATAAAAGACCCCCCGCTGCCTTCGACCGGACCATCGGCGAAGCGGCGTTGATCCACCGGACCTCCGGAAAAAAGGGGAATATCATGACTGCACGTAGCTGCTTGCTTGCCGGTGTCGCCGGCCTCTCCCTTCTCGCCGTCCCTGCTTTTGCGGAGGACAGCGCGTTCCAGCCGCAAAGCGACGCGCAGGACAGCATCGACCAGCGGGCCAGCCGCGGCGACGTCATCGTCGTCACCGCCCGCCGGCGGCAGGAAACCGCGCAGGAAGTGCCGCTGGCGATCTCCGTGATCCGCGGCGACAGCATCGAGGCCACCGGCAATTTCAACGTGGTGAAATTGCAGCAACTGGCACCGACATTGCAGGTCTACACGTCGAACCCGCGCAATACGTCGGTCAACATTCGCGGCCTGGGCGTTCCCTTCGGCCTGACCAGCGACGGTTTCGAACAGGGCGTGGGCATTTATGTCGACGACGTCTACAACGCGCGCGTCGCCGCCGCGACGTTCGACTTCCTCGATGTCGATCAGGTCGAAGTGTTGCGCGGCCCGCAGGGCACGCTCTACGGCAAGAACACCACCGCCGGCGCGATCAACATCACCACCAACCAGCCGACATTCACGTTCGAGGGGCGGGCGGAACTGAGCGTCGGCAACCTTGACTACAGGCAGGCGAAGGCGGCCATATCCGGCCCGTTGTCCGACACGATCGCCGCGCGTATCGCCGTCGCGTCGACCACCCGGCGCGGCACGCTGTTCAACAGGACGACCGACCGCTGGGTCAACGAACAGGACAATCTGGGCCTGCGTGGCCAGTTGCTGTTCAAACCCAATGAGGACCTCAGCATCACCCTGTCTGGCGATTACAGCAGGCAGGACCCGGAATGCTGCGGCACCACTTATGTGCGCGTCGGCAAGACCCAGCGCGCCGAGGCGCGGCAATATGAGGAACTGGTCAAGACGGTGAACGCCGCCAATCCCGGCCGTGACTATGCGGTGCCCAGCACCAATCCCTATGATCGCCTGACCGACACCGACGCCAGCCTGAACGCCGGCAACAAGATCGGCGGTGCGTCGCTCAAAGTGAAATGGGACGTCGGTGCCGGCACCTTCACCTCCATCACCGCGTGGCGTTTCTGGGACTGGAAACCGGAGAACGACCGCGACTTCACCGGCCTGTCGGTCGTGTCCAAATCGCAGAACCCCTCGCAACAGGACCAGTACAGCCAGGATTTCCGCTATATTCACGAAGGCGAGAAGATCGACTTCGTGGTCGGGCTGTTCGGTTTCAATCAGCGCATCGACAACCAGGGCACCGAACAGCAGGGCGCCGACGCCAGCCGGTGGAGCCTGACTGGCAACCTGGCCAACGACCCAGCCGCGCTTGAGGGGCTGACCGCCGTCAACACCCAGTATCTGAAGAGCACCAGCGCAGCCCTGTTTGGTCAGGCCAGCTGGAAGGTGACGGACGCCCTGACGATACAGCCGGGCGCGCGCGTCAATTACGACAAGAAATCAGGCTTCTACGAACGCGTGGTGACCAACGGTCTGGGTGAGGTGATCAGTTGCACGCCTGTCCCACCTTCGGGCTCGGTGCTGGCGGCGCAGTGCGGCGTGTACCAGCCGCAAAGCACCGCGCCCTCGGTCAGCAAATGGAATTTCAGCTACGACCTCAACATCAACTACAGGATCGCCCGCGACATATTGGGCTACGCCACCTATGCGAAGAGCTTCAAGACGGTCGGCATCAACCAGAACGGCCTGCCGCTCAATTCCACCACCAACCTGCCCGACTACAGCGTCGGCACGGTGAAACCCGAGTCGGTCAATCATTTCGAGATCGGCCTCAAGACCCAGTTCTGGGATCGTCGGGCGACCTTCAACCTGTCCGCCTTCCGTACCGAGATCAAGAATTTCCAGGCGACGGTGAACGGCGGTCAGTTCGGCACCGTGCGCGGCTATCTCGCCAATGCCGAAAAGGTGCGGTCGCAGGGTATCGAGGCGGATTTCAAGGTGATCGCGAGCGATCGTCTCACCGCCTATGCCAACGCCGCCTATACCGACGCCAAGTATAAGAAGTTCACCAACGCGCCCTGCCCGCCCGAACTGTCCGGCGGCCCGTCCCAGCCGAGCGGTGTCCCGGCGGACTATTCGCGGCCGGGAGAGCCCGGCGCCCCCAGCCCGCGGCAATGCGATATTTCCGGCCAGGCCCTGCCCGGGGTGTCGAAATGGGCCTTCTCCTACGGCGCGGAGGTCAACGCCCCGGTCACGCTGCTGGCGAAGGACGGACAGGCCTATCTGGGCATTGACGGCAATTACCGTTCGCACTGGAATTCCAACGCCTCGCCGTCGATCTACACCAATGTGAAGGGCTATGCGCTGACCAACTTCCGCGCCGGCTTCCGGGGTGACGGGTTCGACGTCTTCGGCTGGGTCCGCAACGCCTTCAACGTCGACTATATCGAACTGCTTCAGGTCGCGCCGGGCAATGTCGGCCTGATCGCCGGCAATCCGGGCGATCAGCGCACCTGGGGCATGACGATCAAGGGCAGCTTCTGACACCCGCCCGCCGACGGACAAGCCTGTTTCCGTGCGAGGCCCCCTCTCTCCTCTCGCACGGTTCCCTGGGAACGGGGGCGGCGCCATGCCGCTCCCGTTTTCGTGATATTTGCGTGCCGCCCTGCGCTGGGCTAGACCACGGCCATGTCCACGACCTTCACGCTCGACACGGCGACCAGCCGCGCCAATCCCACCCCCGCCCCGATGAAGCGCCTGACCGTGCCGGCGATCCAGCGGCGCAAGGTCGAAGGGAAAACTGCGGAACCGCTGGTCATGCTGACCGCCTACACCGCGCGGCAGGCGCAGTTGCTGGACCCGCATTGCGATATGCTGCTGGTGGGCGATTCGCTGGGGCAGGTCATCTATGGCCTTCCCTCCACCCTTGCCGTCACGCTTGACATGATGTGCGCCCATGGCGCGGCGGTGGTGCGGGGCAGCTATCACAGCGTCGTCGTGGTCGACATGCCCTTTGGCAGCTATGAAGCGTCACCACAGGCCGCCTTTGCCAGCGCCAGCCGCATCATGGCGGAAACCGGCTGCGCCGCCCTCAAACTGGAAGGCGGACGGGCGATGGCGGACACGATCGCCTTCCTCGCGGGCCGGGGCATTCCGGTCATGGCCCATGTCGGCCTGACGCCACAGGCGGTCAACGCGCTGGGCGGCTATGGCGCGCGGGGAAAAAGCCAGGAAGAACATGCCAAAATCATGGACGACGCCCGCGCCGTGGCCGACGCCGGGGCCTTTGCCGTGGTGCTGGAAGGCGTGATGGAGGATCTGGCCGACGCGATCACCGACAGTGCCGATATCCCCGTCATCGGCATCGGCGCATCCGCCCGATGCGACGGGCAGGTGCTGGTCATCGACGACATGCTGGGCATGTTCGAACGCACCGCGCGTTTCGTGAAACGGTACGACAATCTGGCCGAAACCATCGATGGCGCGGTCGCCCGTTATGCCGCGGATGTGCGCGCCCGCAGCTTTCCGACGGACGATCAGGTCTATCGCCCCAAAAAGTGATTTGCCTGGGCTGATGCTGCCGCTAAAGATCGCGGCTTCCGGCGGTAGTTTTTCGCCCCTTTTTCGGAGACCGTCTTGGTACTGACGCCGCAAAACAGCGATGCCTTCATGCGCGAGGTGGGCGAAGCCGTCCGCCAGGATCAGTTGCGGTCCTTCTGGACGCGGTTCGGCCGCTGGATCGTGGTCGCCGTCGTGCTTGGCCTGGCGCTGTTCGGCGGCTGGCTGTTCTGGCAGCATCGCGCAACCACGCAGGCCGAAGCCGTGTCGGAGGATATGGACAAGGTGGTCGAAAGCGCGATCGGTGGCGGCACGCCGGACGCCAAGCTGCTCGACAGCCTGACCAGCGCCAGCCAGCCGGGTTTTGCAGCGACCGCAAGACTGGTGCAGGCCGGGATCGCCGCGCGCAAGGACGATGGCAAGGCCGCGATCCCGCTTTACAAGGCGATGGCGCAGGACAAGACGCTGGATCAGCCCTATCGCGATCTGGCGCTGGTCCGGCAGACCGCGCTGGAATTCGACGCGCTCACACCGCAGCAGGTCGTCGACCGGCTCAAGCCGCTGGCGATCGAGGGCGCGCCCTGGTTCGGCAGCGCCGGTGAAATGGTCGCGATCGCCTATATGAAGATGCGCAAGCCCGATCTGGCCGGGCCGGTTTTCGCGGCTATCGCCAAGGACGGGAATGTACCTGAAACAATCCGTTCACGGGCGCGACAGATGGCAGGATTATTGGGCGTGGATATGGTGGAAACGCCGGACGAACCGGGACAGGGATAAGAGAGCGGATGGGGATGGACAGGATGAACAGGCTTGCTCCGCTGGGCCGTGCCGTAACCGTGGCGGCCATGGTCGCGCTGCTGGCCGGATGCGGCGTCGTCGGCGGCAAGAAGGGCGGGCCGAAAACGCCCGTGGTCGGCGATCGCGTGTCGATCCTGTCGAACGAGCGGGGGATCGAGACGGAGCCGTCGCTGGCCGACGTGCCGGTGTCGCTGCCCGCACCTTATGTGAACGACCAATGGTCGCAGCCGGGCGGCAACCCCGCCAAGGCGATGGGCAATCTGGCCCTGGGTGGTTCCCCCTCCACCGCGTGGACCGCGTCTATCCAGGGCAGCACGCCCAAGGCGCGCCTTGCTTCCTCGCCCGTGGTGGCGGACGGCCGGCTCTATGTGATCGACGCGGACGCCCGTGTCATCGCCTTTGACGCCGGGACCGGCAGCAAGATATGGCAGACCGCCCTGCCCGCCGAAGGCAGAAGCAACGGCAATGCCCTGTTCGGCGGCGGCGTCAGCGTGGTGGACGGCACACTCTATGCCAGCACCGGCGTGGGCGATGTCGCCGCGCTCAACGCGGCGGACGGCGCGATCCGGTGGCGCAAGCGTCCCGGCGGACCGCTGCGCGGCGCGCCGACGCTGGCCAATGGCCATGTCTATGTCATGAGCCAGGACAATCAGGTGTTCGCGCTCAACCAGTCGACCGGCGACGTCGAATGGAGCGACAGCGGCACTTTGCAGGCGACGGGCGTGTTCGGCGTCGCCGCCCCGGCCGCCGGCCAGGGCACGGTGATCGCGGGATATAGCTCGGGCGAACTGACCGCCTATCGCTATGAAAACGGGCGGACATTGTGGGGCGACGCCTTGTCGCGCACCAGCATCTCCACCGCCGTCGCGTCCCTCACCGATATCGACGCCAACCCCGTCATCGATCGCGGCCGCGTCTTCGCCATCGGCCAGGGGGGACGCATGGCGTCCTATGAACTGGTCAGCGGCCAGCGCCTCTGGGAAATCAATATCGCCGGTATCTCCACCCCGTGGGTCGTAGGCGAATGGGTGTTCGTCGTCACCAGCGACGCGCGGCTGCTGTGCGTGGCGCGCGCCACCGGCAAGATCCGCTGGGTCAGCCAACTGCGCCGCTGGCAGAAGGAAAAGAAGAAGGACAAGGCGATCCGCTGGACCGGGCCCGTGCTGGCCGGCGGCCGGCTGGTCGTGGTATCGACGCGCGGGCATCTGGTCTATGTCGACCCGGCGAGCGGCGCGGTTCAGGCGGAGCAGGACATGAACCGGTCCATGTCGCTTTCCCCCGTCGTCGCGAACAACACGCTGTACCTGCTGGCCGACGACGGCAGATTGACGGCGCTGCGCTGAACATCGATTACGGGTGACACCGTGCGCCTGCGCGTGCAGGGGTCCGGCATATGTGCGTGACCTAGCGCCCCGTGTTTCCGCCTGCGCGGGACCACGGCATTTCGCGCAGGCGGCTTTGATTCGGGAAGGAAGCGGGCGATGCTGCCCATTGTTGCCATCGTCGGACGTCCCAATGTGGGCAAGTCCACGCTCTTCAACCGGCTGGTGGGCAAGAAACTGGCGCTGGTCGACGACCAGCCCGGCGTCACGCGCGACCGGCGGGAAGGAGACGCGCATCTTCTGGGTCTCGACTTCACCATCGTCGACACGGCCGGTTATGAGGATGAGGATGCGCGGTCGCTGCCCGGCCGGATGCGGATGCAGACCGAAGCGGCGGTCGAGGGGTGTGACGTCGCCCTGTTCATGATCGACGCCCGCGCGGGCATCACCCCGCTGGACGAGGAAATCGCCCGCTGGCTACGCGCCAACGACACCCCCGTCGTGCTGGTGGCCAACAAGGCGGAGGGCAAGGCGGCCGATGACGGCGTCATGGAATCGTTCAGCCTGGGGCTGGGCGAGCCGGTCCCCTTCTCGGCCGAACATGGCCAGGGGATGGCCGACCTGTTCCAGGCGTTGCTGCCGCATCTGGAGCGAGAGGATGAGCCGCCTCACGAAAAGGAATTTTACGAGGACGACGAAAGCGCGCCGCTCAAACTGGCCATCGTCGGTCGCCCCAATGCCGGCAAATCGACCCTCATCAATCGCCTGCTGGGTGAAAACCGCCTGCTCACCGGCCCCGAAGCAGGCATCACGCGCGACAGCATCGCCGTCGACTGGACGTGGACCAGCGAGGAAGGCGTGGAGCGTGCCGTCCGCCTGATCGACACCGCCGGCATGCGCAAGCGCGCCAAGGTGCAGGACAAGCTGGAGAAGCTGGCCGTGTCCGACGGCCTCAACGCGGTGAACTTTGCCGAAGTGGTCGTCCTCCTGCTCGACGCCACGCGCGGGCTGGAAGCGCAGGACCTGCGCATCGCCGACCGCGTGCTGGAGGAAGGGCGCGCGCTGGTCGTCGCGCTCAACAAATGGGATACGGTGGAAAACGGGTCAGCGCTCTATCAGGGTATCAAGCAGGCGCTGTCGGATGGGCTGGCCCAGGTGCGCGGCGTCCCGATCATGACCGTGTCGGCCGCCACCGGCAAGGGGCTGGACGACCTGATCCGGGTGGCGTTTGAAACCCGCACGGCCTGGTCGCAGCGTATTTCGACGGGCGTGCTGAACCGCTGGTTCGAAACCGCGCTGGAAGCGAACCCGCCTCCGGCCCCCGGCGGCAAGCGGATCAAGCTGCGCTATATCACCCAGAACAAGACGCGGCCGCCGACCTTTGTGCTGTTCGGCACGCGGCTGGACGAACTGCCCGAAAGCTATCGCCGCTATCTGGTCAACGGCATCCGCCGCGAATTGGGATTCGGCGCCGTGCCCGTGCGCCTGACGCTGCGCAGCGCGAAGAACCCCTACGCCAAATGACGGACCGCCCTGCCGACGCAGAGACGCATGTGGACGCGCGCGGCATGAAATGCCCCTGGCCGGCGCTGCGCGCCGCGCGCGCCATGCGCAGCGCGCGCGCCGTCACCATCCTGGCCGACGACCCGCTTGCCGCGCGTGAGCTGGAAGCGCTGGCCGACCAGCGTGGCTGGTCCTTCGCCCGTATCGCGCCCGACCGCTTCGCCCTAAACCGGGCGGAAGGTCGGGCGGACTGACGCTTCCGCCTTGCCCATTGCGCCGCCCCACCCGCGTGCGTGCCGTGACATTTGGCCGGATCGCAAGACCATGCGTATTTACGTATTGAAATAAAACCGACCATACCCCCATATGCGGGGCATGACCCGTATCTCCCTTCTGGACCTTGTCCCCGTCATCGAAGGCGGCACCGTCGCCGCCGCCCTCGCCAACGCAGCGCTGATGGCCGCGCATGCCGAACGGCTGGGCTATCATCGCTATTGGGTGGCCGAACATCACGGCATGCCCGGCATCGCGTCGGCGGCGACCGCGGTCGTGCTGGCCCATGTCGGGCATGCGACATCGACCATCCGTATCGGATCGGGCGGCATCATGCTCCCCAATCACGCACCCCTCCTGATCGCGGAGCAGTTCGGCACGCTTGATGCCCTGTTTCCCGGCCGGATCGACCTGGGCCTCGGGCGCGCGCCCGGATCGGACCAGCGCGTGGCGCAAGCGATGCGCCGCACCCTGACCGGCGGACCGGATCAGTTCCCGCGCGACGTCATGGAATTGCAGGCCTATTTCGCCGGCGACGCGCGCTTTGGCTTTCAGGCGACGCCGGGCGCAGGCGCCGACGTGGCGATCTGGATATTGGGGTCCAGCCTCTATGGCGCGCAACTGGCGGCGGCGCTGGGCCTGCCCTATGCCTTCGCCTCACATTTCGCACCTGCCGCGCTCGACGAGGCGCTGGCCATCTATCGCCGCGATTTCCGGCCGTCGGATACGCTCGATCGCCCTTATGTCATGGCCGCCTTCAACGTCTTCGCCGCCGATACGAAGGCGCAGGCCGAACTGATCGCGACGTCGATGCAGCAGACGTTCGTTCGCCTGCGGACCGGCGAACCGGGCAAGGTGCCACCGCCGGTCGCGGGCTATTATGACAGCCTTCCACCCCATGCGCAGGCGATGTTGCGCGACGTGTTGAGCGCGTCCAGCATCGGCACACAGGCGGACGTGGAGCGCGACCTTGCCGCGTTCATCGACCGCACCGGCGCGGACGAACTGATCATCGCCAGCCATATCCACGATTTCGAAGCACGCCGGCACAGCTACGCCATCGCCATGGCCGCGGCCCGCGCGCTGGATGGAACGGTTACTGCCTGACCGGCAAGAGGGCCCTGTCTGCCGGGGCTGGATCGCCCCTCAAGCCCGGCGCAGGCGCCCGCCGCTCAACAGCCCTGCTGTCCGCGGCGCGACCTGTTTCAACGCCGTTCCCACCACCAGCACGAGCATCAACACCAAAACCGGCTGGATGATCAGATAGAGCGGGTAGAGGGGCGCGCCCAGCCGCCCGACCACCGCTCCGATCGCCGGACCGCCCAGCCAGATGATGATCAGATGGGCGCAGAACAGGAAAAAGGCATAGGGTTCGATCCTCAGCAACGCGCCGCGCACGCTGCTGCCCGCCAGCGCCCAGGACAGTCGCCAGAAGAACAGCGCCGCCGCGACACGCACAGCCAGATCGAGCGCCCTCAAAGCCGGCATGGTCATGCCGCCATGCGCCCATCCGTTCTGGAAGAGTTGCACGGGCATGAGCAGCAGGAAGGGCAGCGCCGCCGCGAAAAGCGGCATGGCGGCCGTCCGATCCGCCCACCCCAGGCGCTGCGCCAGCATGCCGACGGTGAAGAAGAACAGGATCGAGGTCCGCATCAGGACCGGCGGACCGATGCCCGCTATGTGGCACAGCGCCGCCGCCGCCGCGATCAGGATCAGCAGGCCGTTGGGCAGGCGCACCATCAACGGCGCCACGATCATGCACAGGAACAGGTCACGCAGGAACGGCATCTGTACGTTGATGTCGGGATTGCGGGTGAGAATGAACAGTTCCTGCGCCAGCCACGACCAGGATTGCACATGCGGCGCGGCCAGCGTCCCGACATGGGCGGTGCCCGACACCAGCACTATGGCCAGACCGTTCCACAGGATCATCGGCAGCAGGATCGTCTGCGCCTTGCGTGAGACATGGCGGCCCCAGTCCCTGGTCCGCGGGGAACTCCCGACCAGCCATCCCGATATGAGGCCAAGCAGGGGCACGGCGCTACGTCCGAAGCTTTCCATCAGGACCCAGCGCAGGTTTTCCTGCGGCGTACCGCGCAACTGTTCCAGCATCGCCCCGTTCAATCCGGTCCACGCATGGACGTAGATCACCCCCAGGATACAGACTACGCGCGCAATGGCGATCGCGTCGGAACGGCGCGCGGTGTTGGTAGACATCATTTCGGGCAAATGGGAATCCTGACTGACTCGGTGTCATAATGCCGTAACGACGCTGCCGTTCCCTGCCCACGGCAATCAGGGATCGCATCCGAAACGGGCGGCCCGGAAACCGCATCTTAACGGACAGGCCGCCGCCAGCGAACAGAATCTGTAAGAATAAGTCAATATTTACCAATATCACCTAGGCCGTGCCCCGTGCCGGAAGTCCGTCCGGCGGAAGGACGACCAAGGCCCATGACCCACATGCCGGGCGCTGCTCAGTTTACGCAAACCGGCGCGCAGGCGCTTCGCCGCGCCGCCGTTCCGATGGGCATGGTGTTCCAGGTCGCCGGCGCCCATTCCAGGGTCATCCTTGATATCGAACGGCTGCGCGACCATGAACGCAGCAGCGACAGCGCCATCGCCATGGCCGGCCAGATCGGCAGCCAGATCAAAATGCGGGTCGGCGACTGCTGGCTGATCGCCAGTGTCCGTTCCATGCTCCTCGACCGGGACAATGCCGGCAGCATCATCGCCGACATCGATTTTCTGGGGGAAGGCAATGAAGAGACGCTGACCGGGAAAATCCGTAACTTCCGCCGGGGGGTGACCCGCTACCCGACACCGGGGACCGAGATATATCCGGTTTCCGATGGCGACATGCAGCAGATATACGCGGCGGACGATCAGCAGCATGTGCAGATCGGCACCGTTTATCCCACCACGGGCACCCGCGCGGCGCTCAATGTCGATGCCATGCTGGGCAGGCATTTCGCCCTGCTCGGTTCGACCGGCACGGGCAAATCAACCAGCGCCGCACTGATCCTGCACCGCATCTGCGACCTGTCGCCGCAGGGCCACATCGTGATGATCGACCCCCATGGCGAATATGGCGCGGCCTTTGCCGCCAATGGCGCCGTGTTCGACGTCAATAATCTGGCGTTGCCTTATTGGCTGATGAACCTGGAGGAACATTGCGAGGTGTTCGTCACGTCCCGGGGCGCCGACCGGGCGATCGACATCGATATCCTGGCCAAATGCGTGCTCGCCGCGCGCGCCCGCAACCGGCTGGCGGCGCAGATCGGCCGGCTGACGGTGGACGCGCCCGTCCCCTATCTTTTGTCGGACCTGACCGCCATTCTCCAGAACGAGATGGGCAAGCTCGACAAGGGCACCAATGCGCTGCCCTATATGCGACTGAAGACCAAGATCGACGAGATCAGGGCCGATCCACGCTACTCCTTCATGTTTTCGGGCATGCTGGTGAGCGATTCCATGCAGGATTTCCTCGCAAAGATTTTCCGCTTTCCCGCCGCGGGCAAGCCCATTTCCATCATCGACGTGTCCGCCATGCCCGCTGACATCACATCGGTCGTCGTATCGGTGCTCTCCCGGCTCGTCTTCGACTATGCCGTCTGGTCGCGCGACGAACCGCGACGGCCGATCCTGCTCGTGTGCGAGGAAGCGCATCGCTATATTCCCGGCACGATGACCGGCGCGGGACAGGCCGTCCGCCGGATATTGGAGAGGATCGCCAGGGAAGGCCGCAAATACGGCATATCGCTAGGCCTCATCACCCAGCGGCCGTCCGACCTGGCCGAAGGCGTCCTGTCGCAATGCGGCACGATCATATCGATGCGCCTCAACAACGATCGGGACCAGGCGTTCGTGAAGGCCGCCATGCCCGAAGGAACGCGCGGTTTCCTGGATGCGATTCCGGCGCTGCGCAATCGCGAATGCATCATCTGCGGCGAAGGCGTCGCCGTGCCGATCCGCGTGACGCTCGACACGCTGGAGGAGGCGCGCCGTCCCGCATCCGCCGACCCCAGCTTCACCCAGTCATGGCGCCAATCCGGCGGTGAACCGGAAATGCTCGACCGCACTATCGCCCGCTGGCGCAATCAGGGCCGTTAGCACCGTCCAGGCGCCCCTCACCCCGTTGGCGTGATACGGCCGGCGGGTTCCGCTTCGGCATGCGCTGCTTCGCGACATTGCTCCATATGCGGGGGAACCAGCAGCCGCGCCTTGCGCCATCCGCCACGCAGATAGAGCGCTGCCGCGGCGAGGAACCCCACGACCGATCCCATCGGGAAGCTGAGCCACAGCGCGTCCGCCCCCAGATACGGATAGGACAGATCATAAAATCCCAGACGCACGACGAACAGCGTCAGGAACAGGATCATCAGCGGCGCGACCACCACCCCGTTAGCGCGCATCACGCCGAACAGGATCATCGTGCACCCGAAAATCAGGAAACTCCAGCTCGCCAGCAACTGCATGTGCCGCGCCACCTCTATCGCCGGGCTGTCGGCGCCCAGGAACAGCCCCAGTAACGGCCGGTCGAACAGGAGCATCAACGTCACCATGATCCCGGTGATCAGCAACAGATAACCAAGGCCATAGCCCGTGATCCGCCCGATCCGGTCCCACCGCCCCGCGCCGATATTCTGTGCCGCCATCGCGCTGACCGCCGCACCCATCGCCATCGACGGCATCTGAAGATAGGTCCAAAGCTGCTGCGCCGCACCATAGGCCGCCGTCGTCAGCAATCCTTCACGATTGACGAGCCCGATCATGACAAGGCCCGATGCCGACATGACGATCATCTGGAGCCCCATGGGCAATCCCTTGCTCCATAATATGCGCATCTGGTCACGCGCGGGCACAAGCCATGCGAGTTCCGCCCCGCGCAGCCGCAAAGGCAGATCCTTGCGATAGATATGGACGAGCAGCGCCACCAGACTGACGAAACCCGCGACCGCCGTGGCCCCCGCCGACCCCGCGATCCCCAGTGCCGGGAACGGCCCCAGCCCCAGGATCAGCACCGGATTGAGGACGATGTCGACGCCCACGCTGACCAGCATGAATTTAAGCGGCGTCCGCGCATCCCCTGCCCCGCGAAGCCCCATCATCATCATCACGCTCAGCAATGTCGCCGGCAGCGCGACGAAGATCACGCGCAGATAGGCCAGCGCGGGCCCGAAGGCTTCAACCGGCGTCCCCAGCACGCGAAGCAATGCAGGCGACACGATGAAACCGATCGTCGCAACCGCCATCGACAACAGGAAGCAAAGGCCGATCGCCGACCCAAAGGCGCGCCGCGCCGCCGCCAGGTCCCCCGCGCCGACCGCCTGCGCGATGACGACGGTCGCCGCCATGCCGAAACCGAACACGATGGAGAACATGAGGAACATGACCATGTTCGCGTTTGCCGTGGCGGCCAACGCCTGTTCGCCCAGGAAACGGCCGACCCAGATGCTGTTGATCGACCCGTTGAGCGACTGGAGGATGTTCGAGCCGAGCGTCGGCAGCGCGAACAGCAACAGCGCCTTGCCGATCGGGGCGCGGGTCAGGTCGCTAACGCCGTTGCTGCCGGCCATGGAGCCTCCCTTGGCGGTGACGCGGGAACGTCGACATCCAATATATCAGCCGGCGGAATCCGAATCTTCCCGATCCCGCAACCAGCCTCGCCCCTCGATCGGACGGAGCCTTACGCAAACCAACCGCGCATCGGAAGCACGAAAACCAGCCCCTTGCCGATCGGCAGAACGGGCGGAGCCTTGGGGTCGATCCACCCTGATCCTGTTTCAGATCACGGTGGATCGCGCGTTTATCCCAGCCGTTCCAGCGCCGCCTTCAACCGCTCGGCCTCCGCATGCTTCTCGGCATGGTCCTCGCGCGCCTTGGCGACGGCCTCCGGCTTGGCCTTCTCGACGAAACTGGGATTGGCCAGACGATTGCCCAGCGAATCGCGTTCCTTCTCCGCCGCCGCCAACGCCTTGGCCAGCCGCGCCTTTTCCGCCGCGATGTCGATCACGCCTTCCAGCGGCAGAATGAAAACCGCCTCGTCCACGACGATCTGCGCCGCGCCGCCGGACGGCGCTTCGCCGAATGACAGGCTCTCCACCCGCCCCAACCGCGCCAGCGCCGCGCCCTGCCGGTCGAGCCGGTGGCGCGTGGTATCGGCCGCATCGCGCACGATGACGGGCAGCTTCGCCCCGGGCGGCACGTTCAATTCCGTCCGCGCGGCGCGCATGGCCCCCACCAGCCGGATCAGCCAGTCGATCTCCGCCTGTGCCGCGCTATCCACGTCATGCAATGCGACCGGCCATTGCGCGACGATCAGTTCATTGCGCCGCGCCCCGGTCAACTGCCATAACTCTTCGGTTATGAACGGCATGAACGGATGCAGCATGACCAGTATCTGGTCGAAAGCCCAACCGGCAACCCCGCGGGTTTCCTCATCCATCTGACCCTTGGTCAGTTCAATATACCAGTCGCAAAACTGGTCCCAGACGAAATGATAGATGGCATTGGCCGCCGCGTCGAAACGCAGTTCGGCCATGGCCGTATCGATTGCCTGCACGGTCGCCACAGTTTCGGCGATGATCCAGCGGTTGACCGGCGCCTGCGCCGAGGGCGCCAGGTGGCTTGCCGATGCGGTGACGCCATTTGCCTGAAGAAAACGCGCGGCGTTCCACAGCTTGGTCGCGAAATTGCGATAGCCCTCGACCCGCTTCTCATCCATCTTCACGTCGCGGCCCTGGCTTTCCATCGCCGCCATGAAGAAACGCAGCGCATCCGCGCCGAATTTATCGATCAGCCCCAGCGGATCGACGACATTGCCCTTGGACTTGGACATCTTCTGTCCGTCCGCGGCCCGGACCAGTCCGTGGAGATACAGTTTCCTCCATGGAACATCACCCATGAATTCAATGCCCTGCATGGCCATCCTAGCATCCCAGAAGAACAGGATGTCAAAACCGGAGATCAGCAGATCATTAGGATAATGGCGCTTGAGCGTCTCCGTCTCATCCGGCCAGCCCAGCGTTCCAAAGGGCCAGAGAGCCGAAGAGAACCAGGTGTCGAGAACGTCGGGGTCGCGCGTCAGCACCCTGTCGCCCGCCTGAGCCCGCGCTTCTTCCTCGCTCTCGGCAACATAGGGGGTGCCGTCTTCGTCATACCATGCCGGAATCTGGTGCCCCCACCATAGTTGTCGGGACACACACCAGGGCTGGATATTCTCCATCCAGTTGAAGAAGGTCTTTTCCCAGCTTTTGGGCACGATCTCGATACGCCCGTCGCGCACCGCCTGCATCGGCGCGACCGCCAGTTTTTCGGCATCGACATACCATTGGTCGGTCAGCCATGGTTCGATCACCACGCCGGAGCGGTCACCGAACGGCGTCTGGATCGTACGCGGTTCAAAATCCGCTTCGATTTCCTCATCTTGCTTGGACTTGCTAAGATACGGCACCAGGAAACCCGATGCTTTCATCTCCGCCACGACGGCTTCGCGCGCGCCGTCCACGCCATCCTTGCGGAAACGATGCAGGCCAAGAAAGCGGTCGGGGATCAGGCCGTCGGCCGTCTGGACCACATTGGCGTCGGCATCGAACATGTTGAGCATGTCGGCCGCCTTCAGACCTGCGCGCTTGCCCACATCGAAATCGTTGAAATCATGGCCCGGCGTAATCTTGACCGCGCCCGATCCCAGTTCCGGGTCGGCATGTTCGTCCGCCACCACCCTGAACCGCCGGCCGGTGATCGGCTGAAGTATGTCCTTGCCGATGACGCTGGCATAGCGCGGATCTTCGGGATGGACCGCGACCGCCATATCGGCCAGCATCGTTTCGGGCCGCGTCGTCGCGACGACGATATGGTCGCTGCCGTCCGCCAGCGTCACGCCGTCCGCCAGCGGATAACGGAACCGCCAGAAACCGCCCTGCGCTTCCTTCGTCTCCACCTCCAGATCGGAAATGGCCGAACGGAAATGCGGGTCCCAGTTGACCAGCCGTTTGTCACGATACAGCAGGCCGCGTTTGTGCAGTTCCACGAACACCTTGACCACGGCTCTGGAAAAACCAGGATCCATGGTGAAACGCTCATTCGCCCAGTCCATGGAGCAGCCCAGCCGGCGCAACTGGCGCGTGATCGCCCCCCCGCTTTGCGCTTTCCACGCCCATATCTTCCCGACAAATTCCTCACGGGTGAAATCGGTGCGCTTTTGTTGCTGCGCGTTCAGTTGCCGTTCGACCACCATCTGCGTCGCGATGCCGGCATGGTCGGTGCCCACGACCCACAGCGCATCCTTGCCCCGCAACCGTTCATACCGGATGACGATGTCCTGCAAGGTATTGTCGAGCGCATGGCCGACATGGAGCGATCCGGTCACATTGGGCGGCGGATTGACGATGGTGAAGGGCTGCGCATCGGGCCGTTCCGGCCGGAACAGGCCGTTCGCCTCCCAATGGGCATACCAGCGGGACTCGATCTCCGCAGGGTCGAAAGTCTTGGGCAATTCGGTCATGGACGGGGCCTTAACGGCAAGGGCGTGAAGATCAACTCCTCCGCGCGCCCTTGCAGGGCGCTTTTCGCAGGATGGGCTATCGGGCGCCGGGCTATCGGGGCTGGAATTCGACCTCCACTTTCTGAATCATACGGCCGGATATGGCCGCTCCGTCCGGACCGGCAATGGACTGCCCCTTGCGCCCAATGGGAAACTGCGCGCACGGGTCGAACTCCGGGGGGGAAATTGCCACTCTTCTCCATACGGCAATTTTCCACCACGCCTTCGGTGGAAATATCCACAAATATGGTGAAGGATCGTGCCATCGTCCCGGCGTTGAGCTGTACAGCAGGCAAATTCCATCGCACCCGGGTGGTGAAGACGGATTCGACCTTTCTGCCTTTTCCATCCCGGGCAGGAAAAAAGGACGCACGCGCCTTCAGCAATGCGCAGGCGGTCGTGTCCAGCGTCTGCGACCCGCTGCTCTCGGCCACCTCACAACTCTTTGCCTCGCCCGCTGTCCCAACGATCAGGCGAACGCCGGTCGTCCCGCTGATCCCCTTTTCCCTCTCTGAAGCCGGGTAATCTTCATCGTTGATCCAGTTTCCCGGAGATTCGCTGGGCACCGGCATCCCCGGTTCAGCGGCCGTCGCATCGACCGCGAAACCCGCCACCATCAACGCCGCAATTATCGCCATTTTCATCGACGCTCTTCCGCAGAAGCAGGATCGCCACCATCGCGGGGCATCGGCAATCTTTACCGGAAGCCGGATCAACGCCCGGAAATGCGAGCGATTTCCTTGGCGACCATCTCTTCGACCAGCGTCGGCAGGCGCGCGTCCAGCCATTCCTTCAGCATCGGCCGCAGCATCGAGCGGACCAGACCGTCAAGTGTATTATCCTCCCCATCCCGGGGTCCGACCAGCAGCGATGACAAGGAGGACAGCGCCAGCCGCGCGGCCACCTCACTCTCAGCGGACAGGATAGAAGCATCATTCCCCGCAGCGGCGCCGGAACGCGCCGCGCCGCGCGGCTTGGGCCCAGCCATGATCTCGTCCTCCCCGACTTCCTCGGTCAGCTCCAATATCTCCTCGGGCGCGGTGCCGCTGCCGATCCTGTCCGACGCGACAACGCCCGGCGCGAATACGCCCGGTTCGACGCCGCCCCTGCGCGCCGCTTCGGCGCGGGCACGGCGAGGCGCCTGGATCGCTTCCTCTCCTTCTTCGGCGATGATCCGCTTGATGGACGATAATATCTCTTCCATCGAGGGTTCCTTGCTCATGTCAACCATGCCTATCCCCCGATCCGCCAATACGCCGGCGGCCGCTTGTTCGGTTCTGTCCCGCGCGGGGCCGCCGACACAAGCCGGCTCGCCGCCCTAGGGCCGCTCCGCCGCAACATTGGCGGTTTGGACAGGCGTGTCAACGGTGCGCGTCGCCACCGGGACAGGCGCGGGGTCATGATCCCAGTCCCACCATTTGCCCTTCACCCGTTCATAATTGACCATCGGATCATAGAGCGCGCCGCTTTCCAGACCCAGATCGTCCGCCTCGGCATGGCCCATGGCGGCCAGCAGGCTGAAGCCCGCGACATAGGCGTTGCGCCGCGCCGACACCAGTTCGACCCGCGCGATCAGCGCTTCCTGCTCGGCATTCAATATGTCCAATATCGTCCGGCTGCCGACCGAATTCTCGGCCCGCACGCCCTCCAGCGACAGGCTGGCCGCATCGACCGCGGTCTGGCTGGACTGGATGGTCTGCAACGACGCCTGCCAGCTGGCATAGGCCGCGCGCGTCTGGGAAATGACGCCGCGCTCGACCTCGATCTCCTGCTCCAGCGCCTGCGATTCGCGCGCCTGGCTCTGCCGCACCTGGGCGGCGGGTCGTCCCCCCTGATAAAAGGGCACGGGCAGCGTGGCGCCGACCGCGACCTGCTTGTTGGCGGAAATGTCGCTGGTCAGATAGTCGGTATAACTGCCCTGGGTGAAGCCGCTCAGCGTCGGCGACGTGCCCGCCCTGGCAACGCGGACATCATAACGAGCCGCGTCGCGCGCTTTGCGGGACGCCAATATATCGGGATTGTCGGCAAGCGCCACCTGCACCGCGGCATCGGGCGTGGCGGGCAGTCCGGGCAGGGCCGGCGGCGGCTCAAGCCCGTCGGGCGCTTCGCCGACCAGCGCGATATAGTTTTCGCGGCTGGCGATCAGGTTCGCTTCCGCCGTCTGGAGGTCCGACCGGGCCAGCGCCAGACGCGACTGGGACTGGGCCACGTCGGTGCGGGTGACATCGCCAACCTCGAACCGGTCGTTCGTGGCTTGCAGATTGACCTCCAGCACGCGGACGTTCGCCCGGTTGAGCGACACGATCGCCCCGTCGCGGATCACGTCCATATAGGCGGCGACCACCTGCGCGAAGATGCTGGCTTCGGTACCGCGCAGATTGGCCTGCCCTGCCTCCACCCGGGTTTCCGCCGCCTTCACGCTGTTGCGTACCGCGCCGCCGGAATAGATGGGGACATTGATGGCGCCCGTCAGGTTCACCGACCGATGCGGCGTCAGGAAACTATTGGACGGGCGGACGATCAGTTCCTGGAACTGCGCGCTGGCGCCGATATCCGGGCGGCCGGCCGCTTTCTGGATCGGCACCTCTTCATCGGCGGCCCGCTGCCCGGCCCGTGCGCCCGTCAGCGTCGGATTGGACCGATAGGCCTTGGCCAGCGCCCCTTGCAGCGTTTCAGCGTCAGCAGTCCCACCCGACAGGGCGGATACCGACAGCAAAGCTACAACTGCGCCTGAACGTCGAACAGAAAAACGCTTTGCCGTCATAAATCCCGTCTCAAAAAACGAAGCGCGCGGGCGCCGCGAAACCCGGCAACACGACCATCTCCAGATCTGCCAGACTGGCCAGGCCCAGTTGCCCCGCCACCACACGTCCGCTGCACAGGCGCGTCACGCCGCGCTCCACGATGCCGGTGACCACCCTGCCCCCATCGACCAGTTGCTCAACCAGCGCGGGAGGCACCTCCTCCACCGCGCCATCGACAAACAGCACATCATAGGGCGCCGTGTCCGGCGCGCCGGCGTTCAGGGGGCCGCGCACCACCGTCACGCCGGCCACGGTGCAATCGGGCCCGCCCGCTTCCTCCACCATCGTGACATTGGCGTCCAATGCCGTCAGAAGCGCGGCGCTGTATCCGGTAGCGCCGCCGATCAGCAAAACCCTGTCCCCCGGCACGATACGCGCCTCGTTGAGCAGGCGACCGGTCGCCAGCGGGGGATTGAGCGCCCGCCCGCCACCCAGCGGCACGGAGCGATCGATATAGGCCATGGCACGGCGCGGCGTGGGCAGAAACGCCTCACGCGGGACATTCGCCATGGCGGCGATAACCCTCTGATCGTCAACATCGCTGGTCCGCAACTGGCTTTCGACCATGGCGGCCCGCATGGATGAATAATTCTGCTCGGTCACGACAGCTCCCGCTTCGCATGGCTGTATTGACAATACAATACGGTGAAGACACTTTGGGACCTCTAAATCAGCACGCCTTCCACGCCAAGCCGCTTTGCGGGGCACGGGTGAGAATCTTGCGAGCCCTCGGATTGCGCGCGCTTGACTTTGTTCTCAAAGCCGCACATTTGCGGCCTCCACCACGATCGAGGCCCGATGGCGGAGTGGTTACGCAGAGGACTGCAAATCCTTGCACGCCGGTTCGATTCCGGCTCGGGCCTCCATTATCCTGTCAGCCGAAATGTGCTGATGGTTGAAAAACCCCTGATCCGCCAGTTCAGGGCCATTGCTGAATGTCGGTGATGGCTTCGGTTTGCCAATAGCCGCAGATGATGGGGGCTATTGTGGGGCCTTGTGAGGCTCCCACAGAAGCGAGGCCCCCTAATTGGCGTTAACCGACACCGCAAATCGCAACGTCAAACCCGGAATAAGCCATGCCAGGGTCGGTCACGGACACGCGAGGCTTTATCTGCTGGTCAATCCGTCTTCGCATTGCTCATCGGCACGCGAACGACCGCGAGGTTGAACATCTTGTCTTATCTCCCACAATTCGGTTCGCCGGTCCGGCAGGCGTAAAAGAAGCAGCGCAGATCAAATTCCAGGATGGGCTCGCCATATCCGGAGCGGGCGCTACCGACGCTGTGCGATGGCGGCGTTCTGGCTGAGCAGGCGCGCGGTCTGTGACGCAGCGGATTCGTCCCCCTGTCAGGTTATGGCGCTGGCACGAATATGGGAGAGGCGATGCGCGATCGCTTCTGGCGTCGGGCGGACTTGCCGGGCCTCGGTTGGGACAGCCCGAACGCCGAGGCCGGACTTTGTCGCTGCTTGCTGTCCGTTTGCCGGTGCGCATATCCCTGACAGCGGGATGGCGAACGCGCAGGGCCGGATGGTTGAGTGCATGGGGTGCTCCCTGAGCGCGGAACTCAAATGCCTAGACTTATTGTGAAGCCTGCCTTCGCTCGCGCCGCCTTCAATTGGAGGCGGCGAACCGGAAGCTGAGCGTATATTTTTCAAGCCTCCACCGTTCAGTCAGAGTATGCGTAAAACTATGTGCATCCCGCCGCCTGTTTCGCCTTGCTGCTCGCCTCCGCCGCGGACGAACAGCAGGTGCCTCATCCAACCGTTCGGCTATCGGAGACGGTTCAGGTTCCGCTATCCACCCGGCCTGAAAGCGCGCGGCGCGCGCCGTTCGCCGGTGTAGGGGGCAGCGCGAAATGCACGTCCAGCTATCGCATCCGGTTCTATGTGGCCCGCTCCCGCGGAGTCGACCCGTTCGTGTCAATGTGATGCAGCAGGAGGAATAGATGATGCGAATGTCACGCATGCGTGCGTTCACGATAGCCGGTCTTCTGCTGGGCGGCTGTACTGCCGGGGTGCCGGGTCAGGCGCAGCCCGCATCGTTCCCGCCCCAGCCGACCCATCAACTGCGCGTGCCCTTCACCCAGATCGAAACGCAGTGTTCGGGCGGCGTCGCCGGGCGTTTCGTGCGCTATCAGCTTCTGCCCGACGGCGATATTCTCAAGGCCGAAGGCTTTCGGTCGGTGCTGTCGCCTTCCGGCAGCATGACAGCGGACGAGGCGCGCGACCTGTCCGAACGGCTCGACGCGATCGGCTTCGACAGCCTGAAAATGTCCGCTCCGAAACGTCCCGTCGCCGACGGGGTCATATGCAGCATCGCACGCACGCGTTCCGGCATACGCCGCGTGATGACGACGTACCACCCCGGAACGCCCCCCACGATCATCCTGTCGGAACTGCGCGCCATCAGGCAGGCCATCGAAAACGCGGCAAGGCGGGCGCCATAGATGATGGAACGTTCCGTCACGGTCGCCCGCATCAGGTGCCTATCGTCGAACGACATGCTTTCGACAGGCTCCGGCGTTCCCCAGGGCCGTTCTTTAGGGTGGGGAAATTAAACCATGAAAAATCGGGAGCGTCTTTTTCTGCGCATTTTTTCAGCCTGCTCGCACTGTCGTCGACGCAGGCGCAGGCGCAAAAATGGGAATTGCGCATCGCAAAATCCGGCACACGACAGCAAGGTGAATTCCTTGCCTTACCAGGCAAGGTGCCGTTCCGAATATGGGATACTGCTATTCTTCTATTCTCGCATTATAACGCGACCTTTTCGTTGCAATCTATTATTCGCACAGTTCGTGACCGATCCAAACCAAGGTAAAATTTTTGGGCAGCGGCGATGACGAGTAGGATAACTGTCATGCCTTGGTGGCGGCGGAGGCATGGGAGCGGGTGTTCGAGGCGCTGGGCCGGAGATTTAATAAAAATCCTGACGCTAGATGGATGACTTCTCCCGCAACCCGCGCAGCGCCTTTTCATCCAGCCTGTAGAAGAACATGAGCGCCATGCTGACGAGGATCAATATGGCCGGCAGCACGGACGCACCGGCATAGAGGCCGGCGACCGCGGACGCGGGTTGCTCGATCAGCGTACCGCCCGTGGTCGGGATATAGCCGGAAAAGGCCAGCACTCCGCCCGTAACCGCCGCACCCAGCGCGAAACCGAGCTTTTCCACGATGGTGTAGACGCCCGAGAAAATACCTTCCCGCCGCAATCCCGTGCGCAGCCGGTCATATTCCATGATATCGGGCAGCATCGAAATGCTGAGCAATGTCGTGCCCGCCGCCGCCACGCCGTTCAGCGCCCCGCGCCACCAGATCGAGGACATGGAAATGCCCGGCCCGGTGAAGAACCAGCTGCCATAGACCACCGCCAGACAGGCACTGGCCAGAATATAGGCGTCGCGTTTCCCGATCTTGCGCGCCACCTGTACCCATAGCGGCACTGTCAGCGCCGACACGACATTCTGCACCAGGGTCAGGTGGATGAGGCCCGCATAGCCGACCTTTGCGACATTCAGCAGGAACAGCAATTTGGTCGTGTTGATGACCGCGATCGCCATGAACTGGGCTATTTTAATGTTCATCAGCAGGACGAAGGGCCGATTGGTGAGCAAGGCCCTGATCGCTTCACCGTGGCTGAGATGGCTGGCCGGCTGCTCCGCCACGAAACGGGCGCCGCGCGTCCCCGCGAAGCAGGCCAGCATGGTGGCGGTCAGGATGGCGCCGGTCACGCCGCCCATCACCGCATAGCCCGCGCTACCTCCCCCGGCCCAGCTGATCAGTGCGGCCGTCCCGGCCGAAGACACGATCTGGCCCAGGGTAACGAAGAAAGCGCGGAAAGAGAAAAGCCGCGTACGTTCATGATACCCGTCGGTCATTTCCCCGGCCATGGCGACATAGGGCACGGAAAACAGCGAATAACCGGTCGAATAAACGACCAGCGCCATGCCCATCCACCAGATCAGCGCCGCGCCTTCGAGCTTGGGCGGCATGAAGATCAGCAGGAAGGAAATGCCCGACACCAGCGCGCCGACCAGCAGATAGGGCCGTCGCCGTCCCCAGCGGTTGCGCGTCCGGTCGCTCATCATGCCGATGAAGATGTCGGCGACGGCATCATATAATTTCGATATGGTGAGCAGCAAGCCGGCAAGTCCCGCCGACTGGCCCAGCACCGTGGTCATCAGCACGGGGAAGAAAGTCGTCACCGTGTTCAGCAGGATGGCGATGCCCAGCGACCCGATACCGAAGCTGACGCACAGGCCCGTCGGCAGCCGGTCCTCCGATGACGTTTTTACTGAAGCCGACACTGGCGCCTCCCTGCGTTCGAAGCTTTCAGCATGCACGCTTTGCCCCGATGGCGGACGGCGCATAGATAATTATCCGCACGGTGGATAAGGCCGTCCCCGCACCACGGCGGGTCGGCGCATGCGGCTATGCCGATGGGCAGAGCATGGACCAGGGGGAAAGCACGGGCAGGCAGACCGGCAAGCGGACAGCAGGCGCGCGGCAGACCCGGCCTTCAGGGAGACACGCATGACGATCCGCCGATCCTATATCGATGGCCGATGGGGGCATATCCATTTGCGGGTCGCGCAGGGGAAAAAGACCGACGCGCCGCCGCTGCTGATGCTGCATCCCACGCCCAAATCAGGCTGGATCTGGGAGCCGCTGATGCCGGTGCTGGCGGGAGGACGCACCGTCATCGCCCCCGACACGCCCGGCTATGGCGCCAGCGACGCACCGCCCGCCCCGGTCGCCATCATCGACCTTGCGCAGGAGATGCTGGACATGATGGGCAGGCTGGCCGACGACGGACTGATCCCGGCCGGCGCGTTCGACATTGTGGGCTATCATACCGGATCGGTCATCGCGGTCGCCATGGCTGACGCCGCGCCCGACAGGGTGCGGCGCATCATTCCTGTCTCACTGCCCCTTTATGATGCGCCGGAACGCGCGCGGCGCATGGCCCGCGTCGCCGGCGGGCCGCCGATCGCCGACGACGGCAGCCATCTGACCGCCATGTGGGATCATATGCAGAGCCTGTTCGACGCACGCATCGACACCCTGTGGAAACAGGAATCACTGACCGAAAATCTTCGCAGCGGCCAGCGCGCCTATTGGGGCTATGCAGCCGTTTATGGCTATGATCTGGCGGACGCCCTGCCCCGCCTGCGCCAGCCCGTGCTGCTGATCGCGCCGGAAGATGACCTGTGGGAACCGACCCGGCACGCGGCGCCGCTGATCGCCGATGGCCAGCTGCTGCCCCTGCCCGGTGCGGGCCATGGCCTGTTCGTGCTGGAACGGGATATCATTTGCCGCGCGGTCGACGATTTCCTGACCGCCGCCTGAACCGCGATCTGATCGTCCTGCGAGCAAAACGCCCGCGCCTTTTGTCCTCACCCCCGCCGCGTCCTAAGCCATCTTCAAGTTGAGCGTCAGCGGAAAACGCGGCCTCGAAAGGCCGGAGCCTTTTCGCATTTCGTGCAGTGGCTCTAGATAACAGCTCCGCGCAAGGAGGTTTCCCATGGACTATGACTATATCCCGCTTCCCGCCCGTCAGCCGCTGAAATGGCCCGATGGCAAGCAGGTCGCGCTGATCCTGACCTTCAATCTGGAAACCTGGGACCTCACCAAGGATACGGACAAGCCCTATTATGCCGGCGGCCCATCGATCCTGCCGGATATCCTGCCCGGGAACACGCCTGATTTTCCCAATTTCACCTGGCGCGAATATGGCCAGCGCGTCGGCATCTGGCGGCTGTTCGACCTGTTCGACCAACTGGGCGTGCCCGCGTCCTGCACCACCAACGCGGTCACGTTCGAACGGCGCAAGGCGATGACCGACGCGGTGCTGGAGCGCGGCTGGGAACTGCTCACCCATAATTGGGAACAGGGCGAATTGCTGACCAATTTCGCGCAGGACCCGGCGCGGGAGCGCGAGATCGTCACCCGCACGCTGGAACAGTTCGAAAAATTCACCGGCCGCAAATCGAAAGGCTGGCTCTCTTCCTCGCTACGCGGCACGCTTCAGACGGCCGACATTCTCGCAGAATATGGCGCGACTTTCTATTGCGACATCATGAACGATGATCAGCCCTATTTGCTGCGCACGCCGCACGGGCCGATCGTTTCGGTGCCCTATTCCAACGAAATCAATGATTTCACCTTTATCACGCGCAAGAATTACACGACCGATCAGTTCCGCGACGCGTTGATCGAGGAACTGGACGTGCTCTATGCCGAAGGCGCGACGAGCGGCCGGATCATGAATGTCGGCCTGCATCCCCATGTGTCCGGCCGCGCCCACCGCATCCGCGCGCTGCGCGAATTCATCGAACATGCCAAATCGCTGCCGGGCGTCTGGTGGACCACCCGTGAGGACATCGCCGACTGGTATCTCGCCAATCATGAAAGCCATATTCCGGGCCAGCTCGGCTGATGGACCATGTCGCCACCCTTCGCACGCTGATCGCACCCGGCGGGCGGCTGCTGTCCGTGCCGGGATGCTGGGACGGGCTGACCGCGCTGCTCATCGCGCGCGCCGGTTTTCCCGCGGCCTTCGTGACCGGGGGCGGCATCGCCATGGGCCGGTTCGGCAGGCCCGACATGGGCCTTGTCACCGCGACCGAGGTGGTCGACACGATCGCGGCGATCCGCGACCGGGTGGACATTCCCCTCATCGCCGACGGCGACACGGGTTTCGGCAACGCCCTGACACTCGCCCGCGCGGTGCGTGAATTCGAGCGGGCAGGCGCAAGCGCGATCCAGATCGAGGATCAGACCTTTCCCAAACGCTGCGGCCATATGGCGGGCAAGAGCGTCGTGCCGCCGGGCGAGGCGGTCGGCAGGATCCGCGCGGCGCTCGACAGCCGGCATGACATGCTGGTGATCGCGCGCACCGACGCGCTGGCGATCGAGGGGCCGGACGCCGCGATCGACCGGGCGGAAGCCTATCTGGAGGCGGGCGCCGACCTGCTGTTTATCGAAGGGCCGCGGACCATGGACGAACTGGACGCCGTTGCCGCCCGCTTCGCCGGTCGCGTGCCCCTTGTCCATAATCTCGTGGAAGGCGGCGTCACGCCCACCACGGACGGCATTGAACTGAAGCGCAAGGGCTTTCGGGTCGCACTGCATCCCTTGCTCCTGATGCACGGCCTGGTTGCCGCCGCCCCTGGCTGGCTGGCGCAACTGGCCGTGCATCACACGACCGAAGGCCTGAAGCTGGCGCGCCTTCAGGACATGAACGCGCTGACCGGCGCGTCGGAACTGATCGCCTGGGGAGACAGCTATGCAGGATGACCTGCAACAGGATTATGACGCGGCCGGATTTGGCGGGCGGCTGCGTTTCGGGGATCGCCCCATATTGCTGATCGTCGATGTGGTGATGGCGTATCTCAAGCCGGCCTCCCCCCTTTATGCCGGGGTGGAAGCGGCGCTTGCGTCCAACATAAGGCTGGCGAAGGTCGCGCGCGCCGCCGGCATACCCGTCATCTTCACCAATGTGGTCTATGAAGCTGACGGATCGGACGGCGGGATGTTCTTCAGGAAGGTGCCCGCGCTCCGGGCGTTCGTGCGCGGGTCGCCCGACGGCGCCTTTCCCGACACGTTGCAACCGCGCGCGGGCGAACTGGTGATCTCCAAACAATATCCGTCCGCCTTTTTCGGCACGTCGCTTGCCTCGACGCTGCATGCCGCGCGGGTCGACACGCTGCTCATCACCGGCTTTTCGACCAGTGGCTGCGTCCGCGCGACGGCGCTCGACGCGTTGTGCCACGGCTTTGCGCCCTTCGTCGTGCGCGATGCCTGCGGCGACCGGGATACGCGGCCACATGAACAGAACCTGTTCGACATGGCCGCGAAAATGGCCGAGGTGGTGAGCGAAACGGACGCCATCGCCCTGTTAGAGAAAGGACATATCCATGGGTGACGTGCTGGGATGGCGTAAAAAATTCGGGGTGCTGGGGCCGTCGACCAACACGGTGGTGCAGCCTGATTTCGATGATCTGCGGGTCGCCGGTGTCACCAATCATTACAGCCGCATCATCGTCGACGATGCCCAGGCGCTGTCCGACGAGAGCTTCATGGCGGGCACGCTCAAAATCGACGAGGCGACCCATGACGCGGTGCGCGGGGTCATGACGTGCAAGCCCGATTTTCTGGTGATGGGCATGTCCGCCGTCACCTTCTACGGCGGCGCGGAAGGGTCGGCCCGCTGGTCGAAAGCGGTTGAGGATGTGGCCGGCATACCGCTCTGCACCGGTGCGCAATCGCTGATCGCGGCGTTCAATGCCTATGGCGGCATCAACAAGGTGGCGGTGCTTTCCCCTTACTACCCCGTCGCCAACCGCGAAGTCGCCAGATTCATGAGCGACCATGGCGTGACCGTGGTCCGCGACACCCCGCTGCGCTGCCCCAGTTGGACGGCGATCGCACAAGTCACCCCCGCGCGCCTGCGCGAAACCGTGCTGGCGCTCGACGGCGACGATATCGACGCGATCGTGCAGGTCGGCACCAACCTGTCCATGGTCCGCTTCGCGGCGGCGGCGGAACTGTTTCTGGGCAAGCCCGTGATCGCGATCAACAGCGCGACCTATTGGAACGCGCTGCGCATGAACGGCATCGCCGACCGGAAGGAAGGCTTCGGCCGCCTGATGGCCGAATTCTGAAAACGCGCTTTTTCATAAAATGGGGGCGCGCCGGGAAAGATCGCCTGTCGCGCGCCTTCCGCCGTCGGACCTGACGAGGAACGGGGCCGACCGGAACCGCGCCGAAGATCGCGCCCACCAGTTTCATCCTGCGGATATGGCGTTAACGCCGGCCATCCACCGCCGGCGCGGGGACGGCCGCCGCGCCGCCAGCCCTCATGCGTCGCGTCCGTCCAGAACCCCCGCCACCGTTTCGATCAGCCGGTCGCGCTCGGTATCCAGCCGCGCCTGAAAGGCATCGTCGGGGACAAAGGCGTCGATCGCCGCGGCCACATCGATGCCGCGCGCCGCCAACACCGCCTCCATCACCATTTGCCGGTCGCGCAACACCCACATCTCGCGGGTCAGCGCCAATACCGCGTCGGCAAGGCGATCAAACGAATCAGGCGACAATATCGTCCGTTGCGGGGTCGGATCAGCCATGTTTGCGCCCCACGACATAATAGGGGTTGCCCAGCGGCGGCACCGTTCCGGCGATCACATCGACAAAGCCCGCCTCCCGCGCGCCGGCGGCGAAGTCCATCTGCGCCGACGCCCGCCAGAACGGTTCCCCGCCCCATTTCGCCGCCCAGTCGAAGCGCCATGCCGCCAGCCGGTCGAGATCGGCATAACGCGGCACGTCCGCCATCAGCACCATGCCCCCCGGCCGCAACAGCCTGTACGCCTCGCGGAACCACGCGGTAATGATGCGCGGCGGCAATTCGTGGTGGATCGCATAGCTGGTGACCAGATCCATGCTGGCATCGGGCAGGCCGCTTTCCTCGCCCACACCCACGCGCAGATCCCATGCCTGGCCCCGCGCATTGCCGACCCGCCGCGCCTGCTCCAGCATCCGCACCGACGGGTCGATGCCGATGATGGCGGCATCGGGAAAACGCTCCGCCAGCGCAATCGTGTAATGGCCGCTCGACGTTCCGAACTCGACGATATCGCGCGGGACGAAATCCCCCAGCGACTCCAGCACCTTGCGCCGCGCGGCATAGATGTCGCCCGGAAAGATGCACGACACGTAGCGGCGATGCACGAATTCGCCATGGACATAGCCATTATAGGGCGAGGCATCCCACCCTCCCCTTGTGCGATGGAACCAGATTTGGGACCAATAGCGCGGCATGGCCGCATCGCTGCCCGTAATCCGCGTCGGCCCCTCCGCCAGCGCGTCCAGCAGCGGCGCGGCCTGATCGCGAACGTCCTCGAACGCATCCTCGCATACCCGGCCATGTTCGCGCGCGCTCCAGTCGCCCAGCCAGGCATGGGTGCGCCAGGCCCCCACATCCGCCAGCGTTTCATCCACCAGCCGGTGGCGCGCATCCATATCCTCCGGCATCGTGCGCGCATCGACGCCGCGCCGGGCCAAAACCCCCTCGCATGCCTGCAACCGGCGTTTCGCCGCCAGCCGCACGCCTACTTCAAAGTCGATCCTCGCCCGCCCACGCTGGGTTATCGCCACATCCATCATGCGCACCTCATGTCATCATCCACCCTGCCCCCCCGCGCGCGCGTTCGCCAGACAGGCCGTTTTTCTGATCGCAGGATGGACAATTCGAACAGCGCCCCCGGCAAATTGTCGGCGTGCGGATAAATCTCTGCTCACCGGTCGCGACTTTGGCGGCCGCGCCATAACAGCCTTCACTCGTTACAGTTTTTCCGGGGAAATTATGTCCGATCCGCATATCAAACAGGCTGGTGAACGGGTTCAGGTCGCCATTGCCGGAGCCGGACCGGTGGGTTGCGTCGCCGCGACCTATCTCGCGCAACGCGGCATCGACGTCATGCTGGTGGAAGCCGGGCCCGACTGCGCGCAGGATATGCGCGCTTCGACGTTCCACGCGCCGACGCTGGAAATGCTCGACACGCTGGGCTTTACCGACCGGCTGATCGAAATGGGACTGAAAGCGCCCGTTTATCACTGGCGTGACCGGCGCAGCGGCGAGATATTGTCGTTCGACATGACGGAAATCGCCGACGCGGTCCGCTACCCCTTCCGCGTGCAATGCGAACAATATCATCTGGCACGGATGCTGGCATCGGCGCTGGAGGAATTGCCATCCGCGAAAATCCTCTTCAACCATCGGCTCATCCATCTGGACCAGGATGACGACGGCGTTACCCTGGCAGTGGAAACTCCCAACGCAATCCGCACGGTGCGCGCCGACTATCTGATCGGCGCGGACGGCGCTTCATCGATCGTGCGCAAATGGCTGGGCGTGGAATTTGACGGCTTCACCTATCCCGAAAAATTCCTGTGCCTCACCACCGACACGCCGCTGGAAGACTATCTGCCCGGCCTCGCCCCGGTAAACTATGTTTCGGACCCCGAAGAATGGCTGGTGCTGCTGCGCGTTCCGACGCTGTGGCGCGTGCTGCTGCCCGCGGACGATCAGGACAACAGTATCGACCTGCGGTCCGACACCAAGAAGAACGCGGTGTTCGACGGCCTCACCGGCAATGGCGAAGCGGTCCAGACCTTCCACCGCACCATTTATCGCGTGCATCAGCGAGTCGCCAAACAGTTCCAGGCCGGCCGCATCTTCCTGATGGGCGATGCCGCCCACCTCAACAATCCGCTGGGCGGATTCGGCATGAACAGCGGCATCCATGACGCCTTCAATCTGTGCGAAAAACTGGTGGAGGTGATCGAGGGCAAGGCCGATCCGAAGCTGCTGGAACGCTATGACCGCCAGCGCCGTAGGATGACCCATGATTTTATCCAGAGCCAGACGATCCAGAATATGGAACTGATGCGCGCCGGGCCGTCGCAGGCGCACGCCATCCAGCGCGCGAAGATGGAGGCGCTGGCCACCGACACGGAAAAGCGCCGCGCCTATCTGTTGCGGCAGGCCATGGTCACCAGTCTGGAAGACGCCGCCGCCATTGACTGACGAAGGGCAGTGACATGAATCTGGACCCCGCCCGCACCGCCATAGTCGCCATCGACCTGCAACAGGGCATCGTCGCGAACCGGACCGCGCCGCACCTGCCCGGCGACGTGGTTGCGCGTACCCGCGCCATCGCCGACGCGCTGCGCGCGGCGGGTGGCACGGTGGTGCTGGTCACGGTCGATTTCCACAAGGGCTTCGTCGATGCGCTGGGCCAGCCGGCCGATATCGCGTCACCGCGTTCGGCCGACGGCCCGCCCGCCGATTTCGCACGGATCGTTCCCGAACTGGGCGCGCAGGACAGCGACCTTATGCTGGTCAAGCGCCAGTGGGGCGCATTCCATGGCACGGAACTGGACCTGCAACTTCGCCGCCGGGGTGTGGACACGATCATCCTCACCGGCATCGCGACCCATATGGGGGTGGAATCCACGGCCCGCGCGGCGTGGGAACATGGCTATTCGCTGATCTTCGCGGACGATGCGATGGCCAGCTTTTCCGAAGCGCTGCACCGCTTTCCGGTGGATAATATCTTCCCCCGTCTGGGCCGCGTCCGCGCGAGCGATCAGATCGTCGCGGCGCTGGGCTGAACCCGACCGGCGGCATTATCCAAGGCAGCTATCCACCGGCGCGGCGCTCACATCCGACCGCTCCCTTCTGGCGCAGGCGGCAGGCGGCGTTCATTGGGTCATCGCGACCAGCCTCCGGTCAACCACGCGTCAGCCCCCGGATCGCCGTCGCTTTCGCCGCCATGCCTGCCTCCACCGGCACCAACCTGCAATCGCGCGCGGCCTGCGCCAGTTCGCCGGCCTGCGCGCGCAGGGTCGGGATCTCCCCCACCGCATCCAGCAGAAAGAAGGGGCGCTCCAGCAGGGAAAGCCGCTCACGCGTCGGATAGGCGAAGGCGGCGCGATAGGCATGGTGATAGGTGCCCAGCGCCTTCAGCACCTCCATCGCCGCGCGATGCAGCGCATCGGCATCGGGAACGGCGCGCGTCATCAGCCGATGCGCGGGGTCCCGTTCATAGTGGGGGAAATGCAGCGCCTGATCGCGCACGAAATGAAACGCCCACAACAGATGCGACCCGTAATCGTCGGGCTTCACCTCCGGCGCATAGCGTTCGACCAGTTCGTCACGCAGCGCGCCTCGATATTCACCGATGCCGTCCGCGATGACGCAGGCGATCCGGTCGGGATGCAGCACGCCTGCCTCCACCGCGATCCGCGCGCCGGTATGCGCGCCATAAACGGCGGCCCGCTCCAGCCCCAGCGCGTCCATCAACCGGACCAGCGCTTCGGCATAATCGGCCATCCCCGGCGCCCCGGCCGTCAGCGCCGCGCTGTCGCCATTGCCCGGCGTATCGGGGGCGAACAGCGGCGGCCCGCCGTCCGTCGCCGCCAGAGCCTCCATCAGCGGCACCAGATTGGCCGACGAGCCGGGCGACGCGTGCAGCAGCAACAGCGGCGTCCCTTCACCGGGAAGATGCCGGTAATGGATCAGCCCTTCGGACAAGCGGGCAAAGGCGCGGTCGATCATGCCCGGCCCGACGCGATGAACCAGCTGCCGAACACCCCCTTCGACACATCGCTGAACCCGCCCTGCCCCGGCGCCGGGTCGCCGCGCGCCGCATCCTGATAGCCCGTCGCCACATCGCGGAAACCAGCCTGCCGCATCAGCGCGTCATAATCGGCGCTGGTCGCCGCGCGCCAGGCGGGTTCATTATTATAGTCCGCCTCTATCTGCCCCCGCACCTGTCCCCACAGGTCCATCGCCTCATAACGCTGCGGCACCTCCAGATGGATGGCGACCCCGCCGTCTTTCAGCAACCGCCGGCTTTCGGCCAGCACCCGCGCGATGGCGTCGGGCGCGGTTTCATGCAGCAGCACGGCGGAAAAGACGAGATCGAAACTGGCGTCGGGATAGCGCGTCCCTTCCGCATCATCCTGCGCCAGATGGACGGTCACGCCCATCGACGCTGCCCGCGCCCGCGCATAGCGCAGCATCGACGCGCCCAGATCGACGCCATGCACCTCGGCCCCCGGGAAAGCCCTGGCGATCGGGACCAGACTGGCGCCCACGCCGCATCCCAGCTCAAGGATATGCCTCGGCGCGAAATCGGGGAACCGCGCGAACAGATGCGCCAGCACCGTGCGGCCGCGCCCGTCGTTCAGCAGGCCGCCGTTGCGCCCCAGCATATAGACGGCGCCGCCGCGATCCATCACCGCGCCCTGCAGAACGCCGCCTTCGTCATGCTGGTAGCCGCCGGGCATCAGGTGGACGTCGCGGCTTTCGATATAGCCGGGCAGCCTCGCATCCTCATGCAGCGTGACGGACCCGGCGTCATAGCCGGCCGCCCGCGCATTCAGCGCCTCGCCCTGCCGCTCCACGCTGGTCACGATCGCGTCCCACAGCATTTCCTGCGATGTGCGGCGCAGGCTCGCCCAGCCGCGAAAACTATCATGGTCGTGCAACGCCTCATAGACCGTCTCGGCCCGCGCATTGCTTTGCGGGCCCGGATCCAGCCGGGCGGAGAGCGCCTTTTGATGCTGCTCCACCTCGCCACCGATCCATCCTTTCAGGTCGCGGATGAACAATTGTTCGGCCAGTTCGTCATGACTGGCCTCCGGCAACATCGGGTGCGCGCTCATTGTCCTGCCTCCTGCTTCGCGGTCCGCTCCGCCTCATCCCTGAGCGGGCGAAATATCTTGGCGATCAGCCGTTGCCGGCTGGCGTCGCGCTCCCTGGCGGCGGTCTCGTCGGGCGCATAATCCTCGATCGCGGCGCGCTTCACCATCCCCGATGCGTCGGCCAGCCGCTCCACCGTATCCAGCCGCTCGCGCAACATCGCCACTTCCGACGTCAACGCGGCGACCATCGCCAGCAACCGGTCCTCTGCCGGGGACTGGCCAGGTACAGCCAGCCGGCGGTTCACGGGGGGACGCGCCTTCATCTGTCACTCCTCAAGGTCATGGTCCGCTCGTCCAGCGGATAGAAACGCAGCACCGCCACGCTCGCCAGCAGGAAGGCGGTGGAAAATACGCAATAGGTCAGCGTGATGCCGGTGATGGCGCTCGCGGGCTGCTCCACCGTTTGATGCCCGGTCGACTGAATATAGCCGAACAGGCCCATGATGATGCCCGTCAGCGATGCGCCGATCGCCTGTCCCATCTTTTCGACCAGGATGTAAACGCCCGCGAAGCTGCCCTCGCTGCGCTGCCCGGTCACGGCATATTGATAGGCGATGGTATCGGGCAGCATCGACTGGCTTATCATCACGATGCCGCCATTGCCGAACCCGGCGGCAAGGCCGATGGCCCCGATGATCCAGCCCGGCGTGCCGGGGCCGAAGGGCAGCCAGGCCGCCCAGACGAAGGCGGTGAAAATGCCCGCGATGGTGAAAGTGTTGCGCTTGCCATAGGTGCGCGCGCACCACAGCCACAACGGCTGGGCCAGCACTGTCCCGATCGTCAGCGTCGCGTAGATGACACCCAGCCAGGCGTCGCTCGCCTCCAGCCGCCGCTGCACGAAAAAGGCGGCGGACGCGGTGTGCAGCCCCGCCGCGCTCATCAGCATCAGCTTGGCGCCCTGCAACACCGTGAACGGCCGGTTACGCATGGCCAGCTTCATCTGCTGGCGATAGGGCAGATGGTTCTGGTCGATGGTGCGATGACGCGCCGGGGCGGTCAGGAAGAAACACCCCATCAGCACCGCGAAGATCAGCAATCCGACGACGATCCCCATCATCCGATGCCCCACCAGCCCGCCACCGAACAGCGCGATCAGCGACGCGGTCGCCCATCCGCCGACCAGATTGCCGAGCGCGCCGTTGATGACGCGGAACGACATCAGCTTCGATCGTTCGTGCGGGTTGTCCGTCATCTCCGCGGGCATCGCCATGTAGGGGACCGCGAATACGGCGTAGGACGATGCGTGCAGGATCAGCAGCACCGCGAACAAGGCGACGGCGCCCGCCCGGCTTTCAATCACCGGCGCGTTGAATGCCAGCATGAAGGTGATACCGCAGGCGAAGGCCCCGGCCAGAAGGAACGGTCGCCGCCGTCCCCAGCGGGACTGGGTCCGGTCCGAAAGGCCGCCGAAGATCGGATCGGCGATCGCGTCATAGATTTTCGCCAGGGCAAAGACCGTGCCGGCGATGGCCGCCGGAACGCCCATATAGTCGGTCATGAACCGAAGCAGCAGATAGCTGCCGACCATGAAGGCGGTAAGGCCCATGGTGCCAAGCCCCCAGCCGAACTGAAGCAGGAAGGGCAGTCGGTCGCCCGCGCTGTCGGCGGGATGGCTGGCGGAATCGGTGGGGATCGTTTTGGTCACCCATGCAACCAATCATGACGGGGCAAAGGACGCATCAAGGGTCGCTTTTCTATCCACCAGTCGATCAGTCCTGCCGGACGGGCGGCGCACCATGCTATCATAACGCTTATTGGAACAGCCATGACCATCCTTCGCAACGCCTATACCGACGCCCGTTACGGGCAGCTTCATTATCTGGAGGGACACCCCCGGCGCCCGGCGGCGCAACGCACGCTGATCCTTCTGCATCAGAATCCGTCCAGTTCGGAAGAATATCGCCATCTGGTGCAGGCGATGGCCAGGGACCGGCGTGTCGTCGCCTTCGACACCCCCGGTTTCGGCATGTCCGCCCGGCCCGATACACCGCTGCCGATCGCCAATTATGCCGCTGCCTTCGCCGAAGGCATGGCCGCGATGGGCCTGACCGAGCCGGTCGACCTGTTCGGTTTCCATACCGGCACGTTCCTGTCGATCGAATTGGCCGCGCTGCTGCCGGATCAGGTCCGCCACATCGCCCTTTCCGGCGTCCCCTTTCGTCCGGCCGCGGAGCGACTGGAACGGCTGGAGCAGATCCATGCCGTCCAGCCGCCCACCGACGATGGCGATGCGATCTTCGCGCGCCTGCGCTGGTTGTGGGACTTCACCGTCGCCCAGCGCACGCCGGGCATTCCCATCGATCGCGCCGCGCAGATCTGGGCCGAACGGGCCAAGCCGCTGCACCGTTACTGGTGGCCCTATGAAGGCGTGTGGACCTATGCTGTCGAAGAACGGCTGGCGGCTATCGCCCATCCGGTGCTGATCGTCCAGCCGCACGAAGTGCTGCTCGACCACAGCAAGGCCGCCGCCGCCCTTATCCCCGACGCGCGCGTCGTGGAACTGCCCGGCATGGACCGCGACACTTTTGAACCCGCAGGCGGCGTCGCCCGTATCGCCGACGCCCTGCGTTCCTTTTTCGACGGACAGGATATGACCGATGCTGCTTAACCGCACCCGCGCCAACGCCATCATGGATCAGCACGGCCTTGACGGGCTGGTCGCGGCTTTCCCGGAAAATATCTATTATCTTTCCGACTATTGGGGCTCCATGTTCCTGATGTCGCGCAACTATACGCTCTATGCCCTGCTGCCGCGCGACGAAGGCAAGCCCGCAACGCTCGTCATGCCCGGCACCGGCGTCTATCATCTGGAGCACGTCCCGACCTGGATGCCCAATGTCGCGACGTTCATCACTCGTATAGCGCCCCGGGCGATTCCGCCGCGCGATTTCGAATTTTCGACCGAAGAGGTGATGGAGGACGCCCCGCCCCCCGCCAGCGGAGATCAGGTCGTCACGGCCGAAGCCGTCAGGGACGCCCCGCTCACCCCCTATCCCACCCGGCCGGGCGCGCCGATGGCGCCGCGCGACCTTCAACTGCTCAACCGCTACGCCATGCATCGCGGCGGGGCGGACGTGACGGCCTGCCGCGCGCTGGCCGGCGCGATTCGCGGCGCGGGGCTGGACAAGGGCCGGCTGGGCTTCGACGATCCCCGCGTGCTTGGCTGGCTGCATGAGGTCGGGCTGGACGGCCTGCGCGGCATCGATGCGCTCAACATCTTCAAGCAGATCCGCATGGTGAAGAGCGAGGCGGAAATCGATCTTCTGAGGATCGCGGGCCGCATGAGCGAACAGGCGATCAATACCGTCATCGACGCGATGGAAATCGGCATGCCGCTGGACGAAATCGGCCGCATCCATGCGCTTTCCATGGCGCAGCAGGGGGGACGGTCCGAATGGATCATCGCCAATATCAGGGGGCTGGCGACCGGGGTTGTCGAACCCAATGAACTGATGAAGCTGGATTCCGTCGGCAGTTGGCAGCAATATCGGGGCGATGTCGGCCGCTCCGTCTATTTCGGCACCCCCACGGATGAGATGCTGCGCCGCTTCGACGCGGTCGGCAAGGCGTTGCATATCGCCTATGACGCGATCCGTCCGGGCAAGACATTCAAGGAAATCGTCGACCTGACGCTCAAATCGGTGCACGATGCGGGCTTCCCCGGCTTCGTCATCGCCGGGCCGCATTCCGTGGGCCTTGAACATACCGACCACCCCGTGTCGGTCGGCGCGGAAATGCCCGGCCATCATCCCCTCACCTTTGAGGAGAATATGGTCTTCACCCTCGACATGCCCTATCATGAGTTCGGCTGGGGCACGACCCATGTGGAAGATATGATGATCGTCCGCGCCAATGGTTGCGAACCGATCACCTCCATGGAGACGGCGCTGCGGGTGAAACCGCTCTGACAAGCCCCTGAACGCGCTGCCGCATGCCGTTCCGGGCGGCCCGGCGATGTCCGGGCCGGGCGCGGTTGCCACGCCAATTCACCCGAAGCGCGCAGACCGGATCGCCCCGCCGCGGGGCCATTTCTCATACTAAAACAGAGGCGGTCATCACCCGGCCCAGCCGGCGATATGGATGAGCGATCGGCAAACGGCCATTTCACCGATTGCAAACGCGCCCAGACCCTATTGCCTCAGTTGCCGCGCGGCCGCCCGGCCCGCCAGTTTTCCCAGCGTCGTCGCGGCCAGCAGGCCATTGCCCGCCATATAGCCGTCCGCCCCCGGTCCCGACACGCCCCGCGCCGCGCCGCCGCCGGCGAACAGGTTCGGAAACCCCGTCCCATCCGGCTTCAGCACCCGTGCATCCCGGTCGACGACCAGACCGCCCTGCGTATGGAACAGCGCGCCCGTCACCTTCGCGGCATACCAGCGGCCGGCCAGCACCGGTTTGCCCGTGAAGTCGCGGCCGAACGGATCGCTCGCCTCGCCTCTGGTACAGGCGGCAACCCTTGCGACGGTCGCGGCCAGGCTGTCGGCGGGCAGACGGGCGATCGTGGCCAGTGCATCGATCGTTTCGGCCTCCATCACCGCGCCGGCCTTCAATGCGTCCTGATAATCGTCAAAGGCAAGCATCAACTGGTGCAGCCGATGGTCGAAGATCGACCATGCGACATGCCCGTCCTGCGCGTTCACTTTCGCCGCCTGTTCCGAATAGCCGGACGCCTCGTTGGAAAAGCGTTCGCCCGCCGCATTGACCTGAAATCCGCCTTCCATGATGAGCGGCCACAGGATCGGCACGCCATGCCCCACGGCCAGACCCCCATGCCCCTGATAGGCGCCGATATCCGCCAGCGCCGCGCCCATTTCCTCGCCCCAGCGCAGCGCGTCGCCCTTGTTGCCGGGATGCCCGTGGAACAGCGCTTCGGCCATGTCGGGGATATGGCGCGCAACCAGATCGGCGGCCCCGCCAAAGCCCGAACAGGCCAGGATCAGCGCGTCGCATGTCACCGTTTCGACACTGCCGTCAGGCCGCCCGGCGGCAAGGCCCGTGACCCGGTCGCCTTCCCGCATCAGATCGCCCACCGTCGCTTCGGTCAGCAGCATGACGCCGGCCCGCTCCGCCGCGGATTCCAGCGCTGCCATCAGCTCCCCGCCGGTACGATTGGGGGTGCCGTACATGCGCCGCGCGCTGTGGCCGGGATATAGGAAGCCGTCGATCAGTTCCAGCGGCACGCCATGGGTGTCGCGCAGCCAGGCGACGGTTTCCGCCGACTCTTCGGCCATGCGGCGCGCCATCGCCGCGTCGGTCCTGCCCTTCGTCTTGGCCATGATGTCGGCGGCGAACCGCTCCGGGCTGTCGTCGATACCCTGCGCCGCCTGTTCGGGCGTGCCGGCGGCCGGTATCAGTCCGGTCGACATGGCCGTCGACCCCAGCGGCGTGGGATCGCGCTCCATCACCAGCACCTGCGCGCCCAGATCGGCGGCGGCCAGCGCCGCGCACAGGCCGGTGCCGCCCGCGCCGACAATCACCAGGGGTATGTGAATGGTGGCCATCATCACGTTCCTTACAAATAGGCCCAGGGCCGCAGGTCGCGGTCCCGCGCGCGAAAGGCGCTGATGACGTCCGCCCGCAACAGGGTGAGGCCGACCTCGTCCAGCCCGTCCAGCAACATCGCCTTCGCTTCCGCGTCGATCGCGAAGGTCCAGCGCCGGCCATCGGCCGCCGTCACGCTCTGGCCGGGCAGGTCGACGGTCAAGGGCCCTGACGCCGCGGCCAGCGGTACCGCGTCCAGTTCCACCGGCACGATACCGTTACGCACACAATTGGCGCGAAAGATGGGATTGAAACTGGGCGCCACGATCACCCGGAATCCATATTCGGCCAGTGCCCAGGCGGCATGTTCCCGACTGGAACCGCATCCGAAATTCACGCCGCCAAGCAGGATTTGCGCCTGCGCATAATCACCCTGGTTGAGAATGAAGGCCGGATCGGGCTCCCGCCCCTTCACATAGCGCCAGCCGGCGAACAGGCCGTCGGCCAGCCCCGTCTTGGCGACCGACTTCATTTCGCGCGAAGGAATGATCGCATCGGTATCCACATTGTCGCGGATCAGCGGCGCGGCGATGCTGGTCAATGTCTTGAACCCCGTCATGCCCGATGCTCCAGTTCCGCGGGATCGGCTATGCGCCCGGCGATGGCTGACGCCGCCACCGTTTCGGGGGAGGCAAGATGCGATCTGGTCCCCGGTCCCTGCCGGCTTTCGAAATTGCGGTTGGTGGACGTGACGACCCGTTCCTGCGCGCCGAAATGCTCACCGCCCGCATAAAAGCACATGGAACAGCCCGGCTCGCGCCATTCAAATCCCGCCGCGCGGAAAATGCGATCGATCCCTTCCGCCTCCGCCGCCGCCTTCACCTGCCCCGAACCGGGTACGCAGATGGCGCGCACGCCCAGCGCGACATGGCGGCCCTTCAGGATCGCCGCGGCCCGGCGCAGGTCCGACAGGCGGCTGTTGGTGCATGACCCGATGAAAGCCGCATCGATCGGCTGGCCCAGCATCGCCGCGCCTTCCGACAGGCCGATATAATCGCGCGCCCGCACCAGCGCCTCATCCCCGCCCTGCGGCACATGGCCGGTCAACGGCACGCTGTGCTGCGGGCTGTTGCCCCAACTGATCATCGGCGCGACCTCGGCGGCATCGACCCGCAGTTCCACGTCGAAGACCGCGTCACCATCGCTCGCCAGCGCGCGCCAGTCGGCGACGGCGGCCTCCCACAGCGCCCCGCGCGGCGCGAAGGGGCGCCCTTTCAGATAGTCGAACACCTTGTCGTCCGGCGCGATGATAGCGGTGAAGGCGGAAAATTCGGTCGCCATGTTGCACAGCGTCAGGCGCCCTTCCACCTCCATCGCGCGCACGGCTGCGCCGGCATATTCGACCACATGCCCCTTGGCCCCGGCCGACCCGAACCGTGCCAGCAAGTGCAGCGCCAGGTCCTTTGGCGTCACACCGGGCCGCAGCGCGCCGTCGATGGTGACGCGCATCATTCCCGGACGCCGGACCCGCAGCGTGCCGGTGGCCAGTGCATGCTCCGCCTCGCTGGAGCCGATGCCCCAGGCCAGACCGCCGATCGCGCCCTGGCTACAGGTGTGGCTATCGGGACAGACGAGGGTCAGGCCCGGCAGGATGATCCCCTGTTCGGGCGAGATGACATGGACGATGCCCTGACGCGGATCGCCCAGGTCGAACAGGGTGATGCCCGCCGCCCGCGCCGCTTCCCGCGTAGCGACGATGAAATCACGGCCCGTGGGCATGATCGTATGATCGTCACGCCCCGGCAACGTGTCGACCACATGGTCCATCGTCGCGAACACCTGACGCGGCGTCAGCACCGTCCGCCCCGCTTCAGCCAGGCTTTTCAGCGCGATACCGCCCGTCCGTTCATGCAGCAGGATGCGGTCGATCAGGATCAGGTCGCTCGCTTCGTTCAGCGGCTCAACCCGATGCGCGTTCCAGATCTTTTCGAAGATCGTCTGTCCCATGGTCCGTGCGCCTATCAGGCGTATCCTATATTTGCTATATGAGTATAACAAATAAACCGCTTGGCGACCAATATGATCTGCGGCAAGCCAGCCGCATGGCTACCACGAGACGCGCCGGCCGGACGGGCGGCATCCCCCTTTATCAGCAAATCTTCCTGACGTTGCGGGACGATATCATGTCAGGCAGCCGACCCGCGGGATCGATCATCCCGACCGAACATGAAATCGCCGCACAGTTCGATGTATCGCGCATCACCGCCCGCCGGGCTTTGGACGAACTGGCGGCCAGAGGCCTGGTCGAGCGCAAGCGGCGGATCGGCACCCGCGTCATCTTTCAGGAACAGACGGTTCCGATCGAGGCCGATATCGATCAGGCCGTCGAATCGCTGATCGCGTTCGGGCGGCGCACCCGCGTCCGGGTCGTGTCGTTCGAACGGCAGATCGCAAGCGCCGGTATCGCCGACCTGCTCGATCTCGACGAAGGCGCGATGATCGTGCGCGCTCTGCGCGTACGTTTCCTCGATGACGAACCATTAGGGGCGATCGAGAGCTTCGTGCCGGAACGGGTGGCGGGCGCGCTCAACGGCCGCGATCTGATGACGACCCCGTTGCTGGAACTGATCCGCACCTTCGGCCGCACCATCGGCGCGGCGACACAGACCGTGGCGGCGGTGGCCGCCGACCCGTCGCTGGCCGCGTTCCTGCAGGTTGAGGCTCGCGCCCCGATCATCCGTGTGGAACGGCTCGTGCGGGATCGCGAAGGCATGCCGCTGCTGCTGACGATCGCCCAGTATCGCGGCGACCGCTACCGGCTGACGGTGGACCTCGGCGCGGCGCGGGACAAGCTCGACTGATCCTCGTTCCTTCAGTGCCCGTGCCTGCCGAACGACGGTATCGCGACGGATCGGCATCGGGATCATGGCGCGGCGATAATCAGGTCGCCCGAACCGGAGCATGACAGTCGATCAGCCGGCGCGAGCATCCCCGATATCCCGGTACGCGCCGCCCGAGCCGAACGCCGCTCACCCCTGAGCAAGGCGGTCAACCATCAGGCCGCCGCCCAGCCCAGTTCCTCCAATATCGCCTCCGCATCGACTCCGGCTTCGGGAATGTCGTGGCGCAGCGGCAGCCGCTCCCCGTCGAACTCGATCGGCAGACCGGGCAGAACCGTCTTCTCGCCGCCCGGGATAGTGACCGGCACCAGTCCGCCGGCCGCCAGATGCGGGTCGTCGAACAATTCGTCCGGCCGCGCGATCGGCGCGAAAGGCAATCCCGCTTTTTCCACCTTTGTAATCAGTTCTTCGCGCGAATAGTGCGCGAAATGCGCCCGGACGCGCGGCAGGATGACGTCCCGCGCCAGAACCCGCTGGTTGTTCGCGGCATAATCGGGGTTGGCGCCCAGATCATCCAGCCCGAACGCCGCGCAGAATGTCTTCCATTGCCCATCGCTGACCACGCCGACGAACAGTTGCTCGCCCTCCACCTTCGTATCGAACACGTCATAAATGGCCCAGGCGGAAATGCGGACCGGCATGGGTTGGGCGGCATGGCCGGTCACCGCCTTCTGCGCCATATGCTGCCCGACCAGAAAGGCCGTTGTTTCATAGAGCGCGCACTTCACCGTCCCGCCCAGCCCCGTGCGATGACGCCGTTCCAGTGCGGCAAGGATGCCGATCACGCCGAACATGCCCCCGGTGATGTCGATCACCGACGATCCCGCGCGCAGCGGTCGTCCGGGCGGGCCGGTCATATAGGCAAGGCCGCCCATCATCTGCGTCACTTCGTCGAGCGCGGTGCGGTGCTCATAGGGACCGGACAGAAACCCCTTGGCCGCGCAATGGATAAGACCGGGATTGTCCTGCCTCAACGCGTCACAACCCAGCCCCAGCCGGTCCAGCGTACCGGGACGGAAATTTTCGATCACGATATCCGCGCCCTTGCACAGCCTGCGCGCGATCCCCAGTCCCTCTTCAGATTTGAGGTCAAGGCAGATCGACCGTTTGTTGCGATTGAACATGGGGAAATAGCCGGCGCCCGATCCCAGCAGGCGGCGGGTCTGGTCGCCGCCCTGCGGCTCCACCTTCACCACGTCCGCGCCCAGATCGGCCAGTATCACGCCGGCGGACGGCCCCATGACCATATGTGTGAATTCCACCACCCGGATGCCCGCCAGTGGCAGCGCCGCATCATCCATACCGCAACTCCATTGATACCATGATCCATTTGATATAAGAATAATACAATTAAACCAAGCGGAGTTTCAGGGCCATGGACGTACTGATCAGTGAAGTGGGGCCACGCGACGGTCTTCAGAGCATCAGCACGATCATGCCGCTGGAAGCGAAAAAGGCCTGGATCAGGGCCGAAGCCGCAGCGGGCGTGACCGAGATAGAGGTCGGCAGCTTCGTCCCGGCGAAGCTGCTGCCCCAGCTGGCCGACACGGCCGAAGTTGTCGCCTTCGCCCGCTCCATCCCGGGACTGACCGTTGCGGTGCTGGTGCCCAACCTGCGCGGTGCCCAGGCTGCGATCGATGCGGGCGCGCATAAGATCACCCTGCCCCTGTCCGTATCGGAAACGCACAGCATGGCCAATCTGCGCCGCACCCATGATCAGGTGATCGGGGAAGCACGCGCGATCGCCGCCCTGATCGCCCGGCAAGCCCCGGAAAGGCGGCCACATTTCGAAGGCAGCCTGTCCACGGCCTTCGGCTGTACGCTGGAGGGCGCCATCCCCGACGCCCAGATTGCGCGTCTGGCCGATTCGCTGATGCAGGCGGGCTGTGACGAAGTGGGCCTGTCCGACACGACGGGCTATGCCGATCCGGCGGCGGTCCGGCACCTCATCAGGCTGGTGCGCGGTGTCGTGGGCGAAGCGGCGCTCACCGGCATCCATCTCCACAACACGCGCGGCCTTGGCCTTGCCAATGTTGTGGCGGCGCTCGATTGCGGCCTCACCACTTTCGATGCGTCGCTCGGCGGACTGGGCGGCTGCCCGTTCGCGCCCGGCGCATCCGGGAATATCGTCACCGAGGATCTGGCGTTCATGCTGGAAGCGATGGGCCTCGACACCGGCATCGATCTTCAGAAACTGACCGCTGTGCGGTCAGTTTTGAACGATGCGCTGACGGACGAGCCGCTGTACGGCTTTCTGCCCGATGCTGGCCTGCCGCTGGGTTTCCGCCCCGCGCGCGAAAGGGTTGCGGCGTAAAGGAGCAGACATGACGATAGTGGGCACGAAGATGGTGTCGGACGGCAGGACCGCGCGGCAGATCTTCGAAGAGGTGATGGCCAATCCGGCGCGCAGCAAGTTCGGCTTCGGCACGAAGCTCGCCATCATAAATGTCGACCTGCAAAATGCCTATACCCGCATCGACGAGTTCAAGACCGCTTACGAGACGGACCCGCGCCAGATCGAGCATATCAACACCATTTCCCACCTCGCGCGGCAAAAGGGCATGCCCGTCATCTGGACCCATGTCGCCTATACCGGCACGGCGGCGGATGCCGGCGTCTGGGGCACCCGCACCAATACGCCCGACAGCTTGCAGAACATCAAATATGGATCGCGCCGCCATGATTTCGACGAGCGGTGCGAAATCGATCCGTCCATCGACATCGTCTATGACAAACGCATGCCGTCGGCCTTTTTCGAAACGCCGCTGCAAAGCCTGCTGGTCTGGCACAAGGTCGACACGGTGGTCATCACCGGCGGCTCCACGTCCGGCTGCATCCGTGCGACGGCGGTGGAAAGCCTCAGCCGCGGCTATCGCACGATCGTGCCGATCGAAACCTGTGCCGACAAGCATGAAAGCTATCACTTTTCCAACCTCACCGACCTTCAGCTCAAATATGCGGATGTGGAACCGGTGCAGACCGTGATCGACTGGCTGGAGAATTATGGTGCGTGAAGGTGCGGCCGATCCGGGCCTCTACGAGTATCTGCCCTATCGCAACCGCCCGAAGATCAGCTGGCCGGACGGCAAGACCGTCGCGGTCTGGGTGTCGCCCAACCTTGAATTCTACGAACTCGATCCCCCGGCCAACCCGCACCGCAAAAGCTGGACGAAACCGCATCCCGACGTGGTGGGCTATGCCCATCGCGACCATGCCAATCGCGTCAGCCACTGGCGCATGGCGGACGTCATGACGAAACATGGTTTCCCCGGTTCCGTCAGCCTGTCCGTGGCGCTATGCGACCATATCCCCGAAGTGGTGGAGGACGCCAATGCGCGCGGCTGGGAGTTTTTCAGCCATGGCATCTACAATACCCGCTACAGCTACGGCATGGATGAGGGACAGGAACGCGCCGTCATCGAGGATGCGATCCGCACCGTGCGCGCCGCCACCGGCCAGACCATCCGGGGCTGGCTCGCCCCGGCGCTGACCCATACGCCGCGCACGCTGGACCTGATCGCGGAATATGGCCTGACCTACACCTGCGACCTTTATCATGACGACCAGCCGCAGCCGGTGCACGTCGCACAGGGGCGGCTCATCTCCATGCCCTATAGCCTTGAGGTGAACGACCATTACGGCTTTTTCGTCTATAATATGTCGCCGCGCGAATATGCCAATACGCTGATCCGCCAGTTCGACCGGCTGGCGCGGGAAGGCGAGGCGTCGGGCACGGTGATGTGCATCCCCCTGCACAGCTACCTGATCGGCCAGCCGCACCGCATCGGTGCGTTTGAAGAGGTGTTGCGCCACATCGCCGCCGACGGCCGCGCATGGATCACCCGCAGCGGCGATATCGCGGATCATATTCTGGAGGGAAGCGCCGCATGAGCCTCGACCCCGCCTATCTCGAATATCCCCGCCGGGCGCGGGGCATGGACCATGATCTCTATCCATGGTCCAATCTGTTCGACCGCGCGCCGATCACATGGCCGGATGGCAAAACGGTCGCCGTGCCGGTCGTGGTCAGCCTGGAATGGTTTCCGATCATCCCGAACGACGCGCCCTTTCGCGCGCCCGGCCATATGCAGACGGCCTATCCCGACTATCGCCATTATACCTCGCGGGATTATGGCAACCGGGTCGGCATCTACCGCCTGCTCGACGCCTTCGCCGCGGCGGACATGCGCGTATCGGTGGCGACGAACGCCGCCATCGCCGAACGCTATCCGGCCCTGCTGGCCGATATCGTCGCGGCGGGACATGAAATCGTCGCCCATTCCACCGACATGAACGGCACGATCGCCAGCACATTGCCCGAAGCGGAGGAGCGCGAACTGATCGCCCGGTCGCTCGACACGCTGGAAAAAGCGACGGGCACACGGCCGCGCGGCTGGCTATCCATCGCCCGCTCGCAAAGTTTCAACACGCCGGCGCTGCTGGCGGACGCAGGCGTCACCTACATGCTCGACTGGGTGAATGACGAACTGCCCTATCGCATGACCACGGCGAAAGGCGATATCGTCAACCTGCCCCTCAACCATGAACTGTCCGACCGGCAGATCATCACCGTGCAGCAGAACAGCGCGGACAGCTATGCCGAACAGATGCGCGATGCGTTTGGCTGGCTGGCGGCGGAAGGCGCCCGCTTTGGCGGCGGGCGGATGCTGCCGCTGCATCTCACCCCCTATATCATGGCGCTGCCCTATCGCATCGACGCGCTGGAGGGATTGCTTGGCTGGATCGCCAGCCGGCCGGACGCCTGGATCGCCCCGACAGGAAACATAGTGGACGCCGCGGCGATCTGATCTGATCGCCTGTCGATAAAATGGAGGCGCCGGTCCGTGGCCGGCGCCTCTTTTCATGGGCATGCGCGCCTTATTTTATTCGCCTGACGGATAGATTTGATTTAGATGAGCGTATTAGTCATCTGTCGGTCACATTAGCGTCATGGAAAAAGGCGTTCCCATTCGTGCCCTCTCGCGCGGCATCGCCGTGCTTCAGGCCGTCAATCGCGGCAATGCTCTGTCGATGATGGAGATAGCGCGATCATCCGAAGTCCCCTATCCTACCGCGTGCCGTATCGTGCAGACGCTTTTGCATGAGGGGCTGATCGAGCGGGAACCGGCGCGCAAACGCTACCGCCCGACCGCGCTGGTGCAGGCGCTGGCCCATGGCTTTCAGGGTGACGCGCAACTGGTCCGCGCCGCGCGCGCGCATATAGTGGACCTGACCCGGCGCGTGGGCTGGCCGATATCCCTGTCCACGCAGGTCGGCCATTCCATGGTAATCCGCGATTCCACCCATGCGCTGACCGCCCTTACCTTCAGCCATTATCATCCCGGCTTCACACTGCCGATATTGGAATGCGCGGCGGGCCACGCCTATCTCGCCCATATCGGCGACAGCGAACGGATCGAACTGTTCCGGGCGATCAAGCTGCTGCCCAAACGGGTCAACATGCATGTCATCGACCTCATGGAAAATGGCGACCTGGTCGAACAGATCCGCAGCGCCGGCTTCTCGACACGCGGCTACAACCAGTTCACCCGCAATCCGGGCAAGACATCATCGATCGCCGTGCCGATCATCACGCGCAAGGGCACGGTCGCAGGCGCGCTCACGCTCGCTTTCTTCGCATCCGCCACCCGCATGAGCGATGCGGTGGCGCAATTCGTGGCACCGCTCAAAGCGACGGCCGAGATCATTAGCGAGGATATGGATCAAGCTTAGATTCTCAGATGAATTATGCGAGATACCTATCTGAATCATCCGGCATCACTCTCACCGGCAAAGGACAGTGCATGTTCGCGCACCCACGCACACGCGTCTTCGCCATCGTTGCTTGCCATCTGACGCGATCCACGCAACGCGCCGGCGGCCGGCGGCTTGCATCCACTGCGACACCATGGACCGATGCCATTCGCGCGATGCGCGTTTCTCGCGTTGACCGCCAAGGCAGGTTTCTCTAGGGAAACCGCCCGAGGGCCGGATTAGCACAGCGGTAGTGCAGCGGTTTTGTAAACCGAAGGTCGGGGGTTCGATCCCCTCATCCGGCACCATGGAGCAGCAGCGCCGCCAGCATGGCGCCCGGCAGCGCCGCCAGAGCCAGGAACGTCCCCAGCGGCAGACGCGTCGCGCCGGTGACAGGCCGCCCCGCCAACGCTAGGCCACCCGCGCATACCAGCCCCGCCGCCGCAGCCAGCAACAGCACGAAGGGCAAGGCCTGCCAGCCGAACCAGGCGCCGATCGCGCCCAGCAGCTTGGCATCGCCCAGCCCCAGCCCGTCGCGCCCGCGCATCCGGCGATAGAGCAGGGAAACCAGCAGGAGGGAGAAATAGCCGGCCGCCGCGCCGATCAGCCGGTCGACCATCGGTACGGGGGTCGCCCACAGGCCGATCGTCATCCCCAACAGGGCGAGCGGCAGGGTCAGCGCATCGGGCAACCAGAAATGGCGCCAGTCGAGAATCGCCAGCGTCAGCAGCAGCCAGCCCAGCAGCGCCCACGCCGCGCCCGCCAGCCCCGGCATGGCGCCCAGCGCCAGCGCACCGATGATCGCGCAGCCCACCTCCACCCTTCCATGCAGCGGATCGATCCGCGCGCCACAGGTCCGGCATCGGCCGCGCTGCATCATCGCGCTGACGATCGGCACCAGATCGACCGGCCCCAGCACCCGGCCACATCCATCGCACGCGGATCGCCCCCGCGCGACTCGCCGCCCCTGCGGCCAGCGCAGGATGAGCGTGACGAGGAAACTGCCGACGATCGCGCCTGCCACCGCGCCGGCCGTGGCGGCGATCGGGTCGATCACAACGCGCCCTGGACCATCAGCACCCGCGCCTTCCCCGCCGCGGCAAAGCCCACCTGCCCCAGCGCCTGCGCCAGTGCCGGATCAGCCGTTTCGACCCGCATTTCGGCGCTATAGCGCCCCGACCGCCAGATCCGCACGGCGACCTTCTCCATGCCCGACTGGCTGACCAGCGGGAAAAGCAGCGCATCGCCGTCACAGGTGGCGACACCGGATAATCCCTGCGCCAGGGCAAGCCCCGGCACCTGTTCGGCCATCTGCGCCCGGACCCGTCCTTCGGCATGGCTGCAACGCTGCCCGATGAAATGGGCACTGACATCGTCCAGCGCGATGCTGCCGACCGGCAGCGGTGCGAAATTGTCGCCCAGCGGGATCGTCCCGGTCATGCCCGCGACGCCGACCCGCCCGATCCCGACGATCAGCGCGCCCTTCATATCGTCGGGCTGACCCAGCGTCCGCCAGACGTCGATCCGTATCCGGCCGGTAAGCAACTGCACCGGCGACAGCGCGGCATTGACCGACCCCATCGGCATATCGCCCAGCATCAGGTCATGGATGCTGCCGCCCCATATGTCGCCGCGCACATCGCGCGCCGACAGGCCCAGCCGCTCCAGCCCGGCCAGCCCAAGCGCGAGGCGCAGCGGCAGAAAGAGTACGAACCCCAGCGCGAACAGGCCAAGGAGAATGAGCCGCATCCGGCGCGACAGCATGAGGCCCATCATGGCGTCTCCTCCCGCGCCAGCACCGCCTGCACCGATACGCTTTCCGCCGTGGGGGACGGACGCGCGCTCATCGTCTCGATCCGCACGCCCTGCCCTTCCAGCGCGGACAGCCATGTAAACAGGGCGATCGGCCGCACAGATGCGATGGCGATGTCGATCCTGTCCTTCCCCTGCGCCTGCGCGCGGTCAAGGCTGAGGCCCGCTTCCCCCGCGCTCTGCCCGACAAGCTGGTCGAGCGACCCGGCCGGACCGGAGGAGCTGCCGCGCGGCAGCGTTTTCATAAGCTTGACCTTGGCCCGGATGGCGACATTGCGTTCGGTGGCGACCTTCAGCGCATCGCGCGCCGACGTCCGCGCCGCCTGCAAGGGCATCACCACCCCCACCCACAGCAGGACGATGGCCAGCAACGCACCCATGATGCCCAGCAAAAGCTGCTCGCGCCGCGAACGGCCGATCCATATCGTCCTCAATCGCCCGATCATGCCCGCACCGTGATGTCTGCCAGCGTTCGCCCGCTCGGGTCCTGCGCCGATGTCGCCGTGATGGTGAACCCCGCAGCCTGCAAAGCCAGCAATACGATATTGATATCTTCGCCCTTGACCGACGCCAGCGTCGCGCGGATGGTGCCGTCGGCATCGCGCGCCAGCGCCGTCAGCGACACGCCGGGCGCGCCCTGCATCGCGCGCATCAACCCCGCGACGGGACCCGCAAAGCCATGACCGCCAATGCCGCGCGCGGCCAGTTGCCGGTCCATGTCTGCCTCGGCCTGCGCCACGTCGGTCGCCTGCGGCAGGACCTGCCGGGCCATCGCCAAACTGTCCGCGTCGATCCGGCCGGCGGCGATATGCTGCCGCACCACTCCGATGAGCGCGATGAGCAGGCTGACCAGCAATATGGCGGCGCTCCACACCGCGATGCGCGCTATTGCGCGTTCGTTCCAGTTGCGGCGCACCCGCTTTACGAAATCGCCCTGTCGCAGGTCGAACGGCGGTGCATCCAGCGCGGCGAGGGCGATCGCCTCCACCCGCGCCGGGGAAATATCGACTATCGCCGCTTCCCCGATCAACTCCGGCGTCGCGATATCCGCCGGCAGGGCCACGTCCACGCCGCGCAGCACCGCCGTACCGCCCACGACGGCACGGTTGAATCCCTCCCGCGGCGCGGGCAACAGCAGCGGCGCGGGCACGATGATATCGGGATCGATCCCGTGATGATGTGCCCACCCCAGCCAATGCGCCATGTCAGCGCGCGCGACCACGGCGACGATATGCGGCTGGGCCGGATCGTCATTGCGGTCGGTCGCGGCGATCAGGCTGTCACCGGGGCCGATCGCATCGGCCAGCACCGCCAGCCGGGCCGCCGCCCGCCCCTGCCGCGCCGGCAGCTCGGGATGGCGTATCCAGTGCAACACCGTCAGCGCCGCCGGCGGCACCAGCATCACCCGCGTCGTCTGCGGCAGCGCGTCCAGACCGCATGCGGCCAGCCAGCCGGTTCCGGCGCCGGTCCGCACGACCGTGCCGTCCACCACCCGCATCCATGACGGCTGGGCGTCGGCCTCCTCCGGCAACGCGACGATCAGGGCGTCAGGCGCGCTCATGCGCCATCTCCCCACATCCGCCGGACCAGCGTCGCGCCTTCACCGCGCGCGTCGATCAGCGCACGTTGCGCGATCTGTGTTCCCGCCACATCCACCGTCACGTCCACCCCGAAAAATCTCGTCGTCACCTTCACCTGCTGCGCGACCTCAACCGGCGGACTAAGCCCGCCGAGGGACGGCAGCCGCCAGAATCCCACCGTCCCGCCGTAGCCGTCCGCCGGCCGCCGCGCCAGCAATTGCCGCGCCTGTTCCACACTTATCTGACCGGGCAGCAACATGACGACCAGCGGCGCCTGCGCCGGCAACAGCGTGTTGACGTTGATCGGCGACAGGTCGGATGTCGGCAGCGCGCACACCCATGGCCGCAACAGGCCATAAATGGCGGGCGTCACGCCGTTCACCGCTCGCAGTTCACTGGGGTCGATCATGAAACGGTTGGCCGTGCGATAGGGGCGCGACGTGCGGGCATAAATATCATCCTCCGCCCCGCCCGGCTGCGGGATGCCGTCGCTGTCGATCCAGTCGGCAAGCGACGCGGCCACCACCTGCGCCTCACGCGCATCGATGGCCAGCGCCTGCATCAGGCCCTGGAATTGTGTCACGCCCAGCGGGCGCGCAGTCAGCGCCGCCTCATCCTTGCCCATCACCACGCTGTTGAGGTTGAAACAATTGCCGCCGTCCGTCACCCGCGCGATCGCGGTGCCGCCGGGCACGGGAATGGCCTGCGGCGTGCCCAGCCAGTCACCGCGCAGGCTGATCCTACCAGGGTGCGCCGCGACCAGATCGCCGATACGCAGCCGGGCCACTTCGATCGCCGCGTCGGCATAGGCGCGCGCCTGATCCACCGCGCCGCCATTGGCGGTCGTGCGCGTCGCCAGCGTCACCCGCTCCAGCGCGGTGGCGGCCACCACGGCCATCACCGCGACCAGCAGCAGCACCGTCAGCAGCGCCGCGCCCTCCTCCCGCCGGTCGATGGGGTCAGTCATTGCCCGCCCCCTCCGCTTCACCGTCGATCGGCTGCTCCGGGCCGGGGCCGACCAGGAAACGCAGCATGACCGGCACCGCGCCGGTCCGCGCGACCGTGATTTCGACCGCGCGCGGCATCAGGTCGGGCTGCGCCGGGGTCCAGTCATCCCGCCATATCCCGTCCGCATCGCGAAAGCGCAGGGTGACGTCCTCGACCTGTTCCAGCAGCGGTGCGGGCGGTTCGCCGGCCGCGCCATCGACCTGCGCGTAGCCACGCCGCTCCAGCCGGCCCTGCCGCACCCAATATTCGATCTTTTGCAGAGACGGGCGCGGCATATCGCCCAGATTGTCCCACCCGCCGCGCACGAACTGGAGCACCGGGGCCGACTCCCCGCCGCGATGCGACCAGAAGGCAGGCGCCAGCGTACCGGTTTCGGTGCGGCTGATACGCGGCACCGCCTGCCCCAGATCCACCGCCAGCGCGCCGCCGGCGCGCTGCATGGCCGCCATGTCGTCCAGCCGGACCTTCATCTGCGCCTGCGCCGACACGCTGTTGCCCAGCAACAGCACGCCCGCCCCGGCCAGCATCGCAAAGATCATCAGCGCGACGAGCAGTTCGATAAGGGTGAAGCCCTGTTCCCGGCGCTCCTCCGGCCGATAGCGTCGCGGCGCGGTCATGGCGCGGCCCGCACGAAACTCAGCACGACCGGCGACGCCCCGCTTTGCCCCTCGACCGTCACGTCGACCTGCACCAGTCGGCTGTCGTCCGTTTCCTGGACCGTCCGGGACCAGCGCCAGCGCCGCCCGCCATTGTCCACCTCGCCCGTGTCTTCGCCCAGCGCCGGGGGCGCCGGATCGGTCTGCCACTCCACCATCAGGTTGCGCGCGACGATCTGGCCCAGCGCCTTGCTGTCGAGGTCGGCGGCGGTGCGCAGCGTGACGCCCTGCAACCGCACGAGCGCCATCGCCGCCAGACTCATCACCGCCAGGGAGACCAGCATTTCCAGCAGGGTGAAGCCGCCTTCCGTCCTATCCACCGACCGCAACCTTTCCGGCCATGTCGACGGTCACCGCGACCCGCTCCCCTTCCCGCGCCAGCGTGACGGTCATGGGATCGGTCGGCAGGCCCGTGCCGTCGAACGCGATCTGCCGGCCGCCTTCCCTGCCGAGCAGCGCGCGCGTTCCGGCCTTCCAGCTTGCGGTGACGAACGGCTTTTCCTCCAGCGGCACCCATTGCCCGCCGCTGCGGCGCTGAAACCCATAGCCCGACGGTGACACCCACACGCCCATCGGCCGCGCCGT